>DMBV01000180.1 GCA_003445975.1 Bacteroidales bacterium | reverse complement strand
AAACAAATGTCAATAGAACAAGATGGTACGGTTATAGAAAGCTTAGGCAACGCTATGTTTCGTGTCGAGTTCGAAAATGGACATCAAATTACCGCACATATTTCCGGTAAAATGCGCATGCACTACATTAAAATTTTACCGGGTGACCGCGTTAAAGTGGAAATGTCGCCTTACGACTTATCAAAAGGAAGAATAACATTTAGATATAAATAAGAAGACGATGAAAATAAGAGCATCAGTAAAGAAAAGAACTCCCGATTGCAAGATCGTGAGCAGAAAAGGTAGATTATACGTAATTAACAAAAAAAATCCTAAGTTTAAACAACGTCAAGGATAATTAATTTATAATATTAGATTATATGGCTAGGATTGCAGGTATTGATTTACCAAAACAAAAAAGAGGAGAGATTGGGCTAACCTACATCTACGGAATAGGTAGAAGCAGAGCACAGAAAATTCTGACTGAAGCCAATGTAGATTGGTCGAAAAAAGTGCAGGATTGGAGTGACGAAGATCAGCAAACAATCCGTTCCATTATTGGTTCAAATTATAGAGTAGAAGGTGAACTCCGTTCGGAAACTCAAATGAACATCAAGCGATTGATGGACATTGGAAGCTACCGTGGTATTCGTCATCGGTCTGGTTTGCCTTTAAGAGGCCAATCAACAAAAAATAATGCTAGAACTCGTAAAGGACGGAAGAAAACAGTTGCTGGTAAGAAAAAAGTAACCAAATAGTAGGTGAACTTTAGCAAAATCTTTAATGATTAGTAATAGTTTAAATTATGGCAAAAAAGACAAAAAAAGTTACTAAAAAACGTGTAGTAAAAATTGAGCCTATTGGAAAAGCATTTATCAATGCTTCTTTCAACAACATTATTATTTCTTTAACCAATAATAATGGTCAGGTTATCTCTTGGGCTTCTGCCGGAAAAATGGGTTTTAGAGGAAGTAAGAAAAATACTCCTTATGCAGCTCAACTTGCCGCAACAGATTGTTCCAAAGTAGCCTTCGACCTTGGTCTAAGAAAAGTAAAAGTGTATGTAAAAGGCCCAGGTGCTGGTCGCGATAGCGCAATCCGTACTATTCATACTGCAGGAATTGAAGTAACCGAAATTAAGGACGTTACACCATTGCCGCACAATGGATGTAGACCTCCAAAAAGAAGAAGAGTTTAAGTTTTGTAATTAAAACGATTTGTTTAATTTGTGCAGCTTTACTGATAATTTTTTAGCTGTACTTTAAAAAGTAATAAATATGGCAAGATACATTGGTCCAAAAACCAAAATTGCACGCAGGTTCAACGATCCGATTTTTGGACCCGATAAGTCCTATGAGAAGAAAAATTATCCTCCCGGACAACATGGAAACAGCCGTAAAAGAGGGAAAACTTCGGAATACGGTATCCAATTAAAAGAAAAACAAAAAGCCAAATATACTTATGGTATTTTGGAAAGACAATTTAGAAACCTCTTTAAAAGAGCTGCTAGTAAAAAGGGAATCACTGGTGAAGTGTTGTTACAACTCATCGAAGCCCGCTTAGACAATACCGTGTATCGTTTAGGTATTTCTCCTTCTCGCGCTGGCGCCCGTCAATTAGTTTCACACCGTCATATTACAGTGAATGGTGATGTGGTTAATATTCCTTCTTATAGCGTTCGCCCCGGCGACGTTATCAGTGTTCGACAAAGATCAAAATCTTTAGTAGTAGTTACTGATTCACTCGCTTCGCGAATGAACTTCCCGTGGCTCGAATGGGACATTTCCAGCTTAACTGGTAAGTTTATCAGTTATCCAGAACGTGCCGATATACCAGAAAAAATCAACGAACAACTGATCGTTGAACTTTATTCGAAATAGTAAGTAAAAATTTTTTTTAACGAAGAAGAGAGGAACGTTATATGGCTATTTTAGCTTTCCAAAAACCCGATAAAGTGATTATGATCCAAGCCGATGAATTCAAAGGTAAATTTGAATTCCGTCCTTTGGAGCCCGGTTTTGGGATCACAATCGGTAATGCATTGAGGCGAATTTTATTATCATCTCTTGAAGGTTTTGCAATTACTAACATTCGCATCGACGGTGTTGATCATGAATTTTCTTCTATCGAAGGTGTGGTAGAAGATGTGACTGATATCATCTTAGCTTTGAAGAAAGTTAGATTTAAACAACAAATCGATAGCGAAATTACTGAAAAAGTGAATATGGTTATCGGAGGTCAAGAACAGTTTACCGCTGGCGACATCAATAAATACTTGTCGATTTTCCAAGTGCTAAATCCAGAAGTGTTGATTTGCAATATGGAAACTTCAGTGCGATTAAACATGGAACTTACCATCGAAAAAGGACGTGGATATGTTCCGGCCGAAGAAAACAAAAATGTAAATAATCCAATCGGAACAATCTCAATCGACTCCATTCACACGCCAATTAAAAATGTGAATTATCACATGGAAAATTATCGTGTTGAACAAAAAACCGATTACGAAAAATTGGTCATCGAGCTCGATACAGATGGATCTATTTCTCCAAAAGATGCCCTTCAAGAAGCTGCAAAAATTCTTATTCATCATTTTATGTTGTTTTCTGATGAGAAAATAACACTCGAAACAGAAGAAAAATCAGTTTCTGAAGAATTTGATGAAAATACATTGCACGTGCGTCAACTGCTCAAAACAAAACTCATCGACATGGATTTATCCGTTCGTGCATTGAACTGTTTGAAAGCTGCTGATGTTGAAACACTAGGAGAACTGGTAGCTTTTAATAAAAACGATTTGTTGAAGTTTAGAAACTTCGGTCGTAAATCGTTGACCGAACTAGAAGATTTAGTGAAAGCGAAAAGCCTCGAATTCGGAATGAATATCTCCAAATATAAATTAGATAAGGACTAATACCATGAGACACGGTAAGAAATTTAATCATTTAGGAAGAAATGCCGCGCACAGAAAAGCTATGCTATCAAACATGGCAACTTCCTTGATTCTACATAAGAGAATTAAAACCACACTAGCTAAAGCAAAAGCATTGCGCGTATTTGTTGAACCTCTAGTAACCAAATCAAAATCGGATACTACTCACCAAAGAAGAACGGTTTTTAGCTATTTGCAAAGCAAAGAAGCCGTAAGCGAATTGTTTGGCATCATTTCCGAAAAAGTGGCTAGCCGCCCAGGTGGTTACACACGTATCATCAAACTTGGTAAACGTTTAGGCGATAGCGCCGAAATGTGTATGATCGAGTTGGTCGATTTCAACGAACATATGTTAGGCCAAAAAGCAGAAGCCGAAAAAGCAAGTAAAACTACCCGTCGTAGTCGCCGAGTTGTTAAAAAACAAGACGAAACTCCTGTTTCTGTGGCTCCGGCAGCTAAAGAAGAAATAGCTCAAGAAGTTACAGATTCTGCAGCAGAACAAACAAGTGAAGAAAATTCCTCCGACGAAAATCAAGAGGAAACAAAATAATTTTTCGCTTAAAAAATTAAAGGGATGAACATTTTGTTCATCCCTTTTTTAGTTTAATTTAGTATCTTTGAGCTTGAACTATATTTATTTAATAACATAAAAATTTAATACCATGAGTGCAATATCAAATATTCATGCACGTGAAATTCTCGATTCAAGAGGAAATCCAACCATTGAGGTTGAAGTGTTTACAACGAATGGAATCATTGGACGTGCCGCCGTTCCTTCCGGAGCCTCCACCGGCGTTCACGAAGCCGTAGAATTGCGCGACAACGACAAATCCCGTTATTTGGGAAGAGGCGTTTTGCAAGCCGTTCAGAATGTAAACAATATTCTGAGTGAAGAATTGAAAGGCTTTTTTGTTTCCGACCAAGTTGAAATCGACAATACAATGATTCAACTAGACGGAACACCAAACAAAGCCAAATTGGGAGCAAATGCTATCTTGGGCGTTTCGCTGGCTGTAGCGAACGCCGCAGCCCAAGAAAGCGGACAATATCTCTATCGCTATGTAGGTGGTGTAAACGCTGTTACATTACCAATCCCAATGATGAACATCATCAATGGTGGTTCACACGCCGATAATAGCATCGATTTTCAGGAATTTATGATTATGCCAGTTGGCGCGGAGAGCTTTTCTCAAGCCTTGCGAATGGGTGCCGAAGTTTTTCACAATCTGAAAGCGGTACTCAAAAAAATGGGCTATTCTACCAATGTTGGCGACGAAGGCGGATTTGCTCCCAATCTTAAATCCAACGAAGAAGCAGTGAAAGTAATTCTGCAAGCCATCGAACAAGCCGGTTACCGTCCGGGCGAAGATATTTATCTTGCTCTTGATCCTGCCTCGTCCGAATATTATCTTCCGGAAGAAAATAAATATCATTTAAAAAAATCGACAGGTGATAAACTTTCTCCTGCCGAAATGGTCGATTTCTGGGACAATTGGACGAAAAAATATCCAATTATTTCGATCGAAGACGGCATGGCCGAAGACGATTGGGCTGGTTGGAAACTGATGACCGAAAAAATGGGAAAACGCATTCAGCTCGTTGGCGATGATTTGTTTGTGACCAATACGGAACGCCTATCCAAGGGAATTTCGATGGATATTGCCAATTCAATTTTGATTAAAGTGAATCAGATTGGAACATTAACCGAAACAATCAATGCTGTTTCAATGGCAAAAGACAACTCCTACACAACTGTAATAAGTCATCGTTCGGGCGAAACCGAAGATACTACCATTGCCGATTTGGCAGTTGCCCTAAACACCGGCCAAATCAAAACCGGCTCTGCCAGTCGCTCCGATCGAATTGCAAAGTACAATCAATTATTGCGAATCGAAGAAATTCTGGGTTCCTCTGCTCGCTATCCGGGCAAAGGCTTCAAATACGCCCGATAATATATTATAATTCCAAAATGAAAGCCCGTTTATGCAAATATTCGGGCTTTTTTCGTTTGTTCAATAGCAGTAAACCGAATAAGCCTTTCGTTCGAAATTCGAAATTTGATAAATGAGAAAGCATTAATAAATTTCTATCAATTCGCACATCTCAATCGATTCCTCTTTCCATAAATCTTTTCCTTGATAAACGTTCATGACTTGAGCAATCGCCAAAACATCGTTTTGACAATATTCGGCAATTCGTTTTACGTTTCCCGTTTTCCAATACACATCGTTTACCTGACTTCCATCAATATCCTGCTTAGGCGAAGGAATATCAAAAATGGCCGTGAGCAAATCGAGCGATGTGTAGTGTTTGTAATCACCAAATTTCCATAGTTCCATGGTATCCAAATGTTTTATTTCCCAAGGTTTTTTTCCGGAAATATCCAATAGCCTTGGAAGCGAAATCTTGTTTACCAATAGCCGACGCGAAATGTAAGGAAAGTCAAATTCTTTTCCATTGTGAGCACACAATAAGTCGTTTTCGGAAGAAAAATGCTTGTTTAGCAGTTCCACAAACGAAAGAAGAAGATTCCCTTCATGGTGACCGAAAAAGGATTTAATCCGTAGTTTCGACGATTGTTTTTCGTGATAGCCCACCGAAATACATACTATCTTTCCAAACTCAGCATAAATACCGGCTTTACAATACAATTCATCGGCTGTACCGGTTTCGTATTTCGACAACAAAGCAGCTTTCTTATTCCAAAGTAATTGCATTCGTTCCGATAAGGAATCGTAATTTGGATGCTGAGCCGCCGTTTCGATATCCAAAAATACAATTTGATTTCTGTTCGTTTGTGAAGTCATAATGCGTAAAATTTTATCTAAGGTACAAAAAAAACTTAAGCTATTTTTGCAGCGATGAACCAACG
>DMBV01000151.1 GCA_003445975.1 Bacteroidales bacterium | reverse complement strand
GATATGAATTTCTTGGGTGGTATGTACAATGCGCCTTATCTTTATTCAGCAGTAAGTGAAACGGTAAAACTATCTACCAATCGCATTGCTCCAATTGAGCAGCTTACGGAAGTGCCCTTGGCTTTTAAATCGTTTTCCGACAAAGCGTTTACTATTTCTACTACCAATGCAAGCAGTTTTGACGATGATATTGAAGTTTATTTGAAAGACACTAAAAATAATGTACTTATAAACCTCAAGGAAATAACCGAATATAACTTTGTAGCTACCGCAGGTGAATTGACAGATCGGTTTGTTGTGCAGTTCTTTAAATCATCAACAGGAACCAGCAATCTTCAAACATCGGATCTGCTAATTTACAGTCATGAAAATAGAATATACATTTCAGGATCACAATTAGGCATGGCCGATATAAAGATTTTCAATATGTTGGGACAAAAAGTGTTCAGCAAATCAATGAGTTTAGGCGGCTCGCAATTTATCGATCTGACTAAAGAATCAGGCTGGTATATTGTTCAACTTTCGACCGACTTGGGAATTAAAACAGAAAAAGTCTTTCTTAAATAAGCAAATGGAGATCTTTTAAATTTAGAGTAACAAAATAGATAGACAGATGAAACGAGCCATGAGAGACACTCTCGCACAGAAGCAGGATTATCTCTATGGCGAGTTCCATCTGACAGTTAAAAAACAAATTATAAACAGATGAAAACTACAGCATATAAATTTACAACTCGAATAATTTTAACGGTTTTGTTTTTTATTTCAGTGAGTATTGCATTTCCACAAGAAGCACCGCCACCACCGGACGATCACGGCGCAGTGGAAGATGCTGCAGGAGGAGGCGCGCCCATCGGCGAAGGCATTGTTTTATTGCTTAGCCTTGGTTTGGTGTATGGATTGGCAAAACTTCACAACAAGAAAGAATTAGAACTTTTTTGACATCGCCCCACTCAGCCTAATCTCCGGTAGTCATAGGGTGACTCCAAGTCACCCTATGACTAAGCCTGAACCATTTCCACGCTTTTCATTTCCCGACTCCAAGTGTCACCCTATGACTAAACCTGAGCCAAAACCTTCTTTGGACTTTCAGTTTTGTATTTTTCCTAAATTTTCTACCGCTAAAGAAAATAAATCGGCTCGGCTTGTATTTTTTTCATTTATGGGTTGCTTAGTTAAAAATATTTTTAATTTTGCAATCTCAAAAATGGCGGGGTAGCTCAGTTGGTTAGAGCGTCGGATTCATAACCCGGAGGTCTCGAGTTCAATTCTCGATCCCGCTACCAGATAATCAAGGACTTAGAAAATCATCTAAGCCCTTTTTTCTTTTTGCGTGAGGAAACTGCGTAAGGAATTTTCTCCAAAAACCTTAATTTTAAGGGTTCCAATTTCTATTGCTGAAATTTTTGGCGTATTTTTTCAGAAATATCGACCCCTTTTATATTTTGACCAAATTATCCGTTTTAAAAGTTAACCATCAATTTATTGTCAACTTAGGATTATTCCTGGTTTAATCTTTTGTCGACATTGCCTAAAAAATGGGTGAGGAAAAGCAAAATTTCACTATATTATTTTACATACAACATTTTTTACTTACGCTTTTTTTGGAAGTGTAAATATAAACGTACTCCCTTTTCCTTCTTCACTTTCAACCCAAATTTTACCTCCATGCTTTTCCACAAATTCTTTACAGAGCAACAAGCCCAAACCAGTTCCGGTTTCTTTAGCCGTTCCTTTTGTGGTCATAACTTCTGATATATCAAAGAGTTTTTCCATATCTTCTGGTGAAATTCCAATACCATTATCCGAAATCAAGATTGTCACATCTGATTGTGTTTGCTCGGAAGTAATATTTATTGCGCCACCGTTGTTTGTAAATTTTATCGCATTCGAAACAAGGTTACGCAATATCGTTCTTAGCATATCGATATCTGCAAAAACATATAAGCGGTCTTCTGCAAAACAATTGATTACGATGTTTTTCGCATCAGCAATTGGTCTAAGAACTTCAACATAATCATTGAAAACATGTGCAAGACTCAATTTCTGCAGTTTGAAAGGAATGTTGCCTTGTTGTGCATTTGCCCATGACAATATATCTTCAAGTAAGTTAAAGGTGTTTCGTGCTAATTTATTAATATTCTTTACAATATTTTTAATTTCGTCTTTATTGAGACTGTCAATCTCATCAGTTAATATTTCAGAAAACCCAAGAATGTTATTAAACGGACTTTTTAAATCGTGTCCAAGAATCGAAATAAAGCGGTCTTTGTCAGCATTCGATTGAAGTAATTTTGCTTCACTTTCTTCTGATCTTTTTCTTTCTCGAGCATATTGTGACAAAAGATATCTTATAACAAAGTATATAATTAATGAAGTATAGGCTACAGTGATGAGACTGCTCATCCAACGTTCATTCTCAGAAGTAAATTTCATTATTAAATCGGGTCGGTAAAATTGAATCAGATAATCAATAATTAGCCCCAGAAAGAATAAGGTTATAACATACTTTTCAAACTTAGCGGGAGCAAAAATTAGCGTAATAATTAGCGTTACAACAGATATCATTATATTTGAGCCTTCAATTCCGCCACTAAGAATCCAAACTATAGAAGATACAATGAATGAAATAACAATTATCGGTCTAATAAACGGTTCTATTATCCTTTTAAATCTAACCAAATAATAGATTACACTAAACGTACAAAACATTAAAATACCAATGATTACTAAAAATTTTGATGACAGAAATGATATAGCAACAATACTACCTAATATACTAACCAATAAAGCAAAAATTATCGCGGATAAAAAAATACGATGCTCTAAAGGAAGATATTCTTTATTTGCAAAAATATAATCAATCACTTCTTTAATTCTTTTCTTAATCATCAAATAATGTGGTTTTAATAGATTTATTGTTATGGAAAAATACTTCCGCAGCTAAAGTTTATCATTTATCACAATGCTTTTTGATTAACCCAAACAACTGGGTTTTATTAATTGGCTTAGTAATATAATCATTGCATCCTGCTTCTATTGCTTCCTCACTGTCACCAGTAAAAGCATAGGCTGTTTGAGCAATGATGATTACCTCTTTGTTAAATTGACGGATTTGTCGTGTGGCTTCATTTCCATCCATTTTGGGCATTCTAATGTCCATTAAAACCAAATCAAGGTCGGGATTATTACGACAAGCATCAACGGCTTCAACGCCTGTGGTTGCATGTATGACTTCTTTACTGATTTTATAGAGTATTAATTTTAGTAGTGTACATGATATTTCATCATCCTCGACAATCAATATTTTCAGGTTTTTTAACTGAATTTCTTTCTGCTCCGCAGAAACAGCATTTATTAATTCTGTTTCTTTTTCCAAAACAGGATTGTAAGGAATGGTGAAATAAAATGTTGAACCCAAACCTTCTTCGCTTTCAATCCATATCTTTCCACCAAGCATTTCTACATAGCTTTTACATATTGATAAACCCAAGCCATTGCCTTCATAAACTCGGTCATACGATTCACTACCCTGCCTGAATCGCTCAAAAATNNGACTTTTTCATTGTCTGTTTTAATGATTGCTTCCTTTGATGGCAGACTGGTTTTAAACGAGAACTTCAACCCTTTAAGTTCGACTTCTGGTTTGAAAAACTTATAAGTGAATTCAATATTCTCGTTAATATTTGTTTCTGTAATTTCAATATTTATAAGACCCGATTCAATTTTAGATATATCAACAATGCTGTTGATAGTATTTAGCATACGTGCTCCGCTAATCTGGATGATTTGAATAAAATCTTGTAGCTCATCACTAGATAAGTTAGGTTCTTTCAGGAGTTCCGCAAAGCCGAGTATACCATTCATAGGAGTGCGTATTTCATGGCTCATATTGGTAAGGAAGGCAGATTTAAGACGGTCACTCTCTTCAGCTTTTTCTTTGGCTTTAATTAGTTCCTCTTCGGCGCGTTTGCGATCGGTAATGTCTTGATTAACACCATATGTCTTAATAGTACGACCTTGCGAATCTTTAGCTAGGCGAATACTGACATTTAAGTATGCTAATTCACCATCTGGGCGGATTATGCGATGATCCAGCTTAGAATAGTAGTTTGGGTCAGTCGTTTCCAGTGCTTTTTGAGTTTCAACACCTACTAAAACCATATCCTCCGGGTGAAGGAATTTTTGGGCGTAATACATGGATGACATGATGTAACCACCTTCCTGCTCCGCTGTTGTTTGCAAGAGTGTATAGAATTGATCGTTGAACTTAAATTGATCGCTGTCAACGTCATACTCCCAAGTACCGAGCTTTGCAATTTTCATAGCTTCATTTAACTTTTCTTCGCTCTTTCGCAACTCGTCATCCATTCGCTTGCGTTCAGTGATGTCCTGTAAAATGCAGTGAGTTAGTTTAAATTTCCCATTATTATCATAGCCAATCTTGCCTACGAAGGAAATAAATAATTTATTGCCATTTTTATGAAACATTTCAAATTCACTGGCAAAATCACCCTGCGCTTTAAAAATCGGAAATCGCTTACGGAATTCATCTTGGTTGGCAGGTGGAAGAAAGTCACCAAACCATTTCCCAATAACTTCATCACGGCTATAACCAAGGGTATCTAACCATTGCTGATTTACATCAACAAAATTGTCATCAAAGTCAAGCGCATGATAACCAAGTGGCGCTTCGTTAAATAGCAAACGGAATCGTTCTTCACTTTCAAATAGTGCCTTCTCGGATTGTTTACGTTCAGTAATTTGAATTGTAAGTTCTTTGTTTGCGAGGGTTAACTCTTCTACAAGTTTTTCCTTCTCTTTCGCCAGCACAAGTTCCTTCTTAGCACTAATTAAATCTGTCCTTCGTTTTTCTTTTTCTTTGTCAGCGCGGATTAAAGCTTCTGCTTGTTTTTTTATCTCTTTTTCTTGTGAGGCAATTATTTTGTAAGCAGCATCTAACTCTTTGGCATTTTGTTTGTTATCAATGATTAACTTAGATATATTTTTTTCTATCTTATCCTTCTCGGAGGCCACTTTGATATCTGCAGCGGACAACTCTTCGGCATTTTCTTTGTTATCAGTGATTAATTCACCCAAATCTTTATTTTTGCTCATATTATGTTTAAATTAAGTCTTATGTAATTTAAAATCTAGTATATTTATTTTTATACCAATATTGTTCAGTTTTGATTATATTTTCGCATAATAAAATTAAATCTATTAATTTTGATAGACGTTACACAATTAAAGAAAAAAGTTACATAATTAACACAATTATTATAAGTGGAAACTAATGATTTAAGATAGTTATCTTTCAATAATACTGCCCGAATCAAAGACTCTGGCTAAGTCTAAATTTAAAACTTAACCTGTGAATTATGAAATAAACAAGGGGCGTCTTGATAAAATCTCTAACCTGATTGAACAAGTACTTTTTAAATAGATTAACCACCAAAAAGTGAAATATATATTCGAGAACCAGATGTTTAAGGATTGAGTAAATTTTATTGGTAATAAGTCTGGTTTGGAATAAAAAAACATCTATTACTTTTCATAACCCCGCCGTCGGCTGACGGCCCCGAGTTAAATTCTCGGTCCTGCTACCAGATAATCAAGGTCTTGGAATTTTTTCTAAGTCCTTTTTTCTTTTGCGTGAGGAGAGTGCGTAAGGAAATTTACCCAAACCTCATTTTTTAAACTCATTAAACTTTCACCATGATAATATAAACTTCTAGGTCAACATCCTGCGTTCTATTCGATTCTAGGGACTTCTGGAGGTTTATTCGCCTGAGAATGATAAAAACTGGACATTCGGACAGTGTGTGAATATTGTAACTTTTCCCAAAAGTTGTGTAACAATTTCGGCAAAGAAGCACCTTACTTTTAACCGGTTAAATATTTTACTCCATGTATTGCGGTGAAAGGTATCCGGCAGAATCGCTCATTGAATCTGTCAGTAGGTTTAAAACAAAATAAGTCGAACAATTGCTGAATTTATGAATCATTATAAAATATATCAAATGAAAAAATTATTGTATGTTCTATCGGTTTTGATGTTGGTTTCTTGCGGTCAACATAAAAAAGAAATTGCCCAAATGCAAGCCAAACAGGATAGTATTACGCAAGTTGCTGTACAGAATAATAATACCATTCTGGAATTTATTGGGGAGATGAACGAAATTCAGTCGAATCTTGATTCCATAAAAACGATTGAAAAAATTATTTCGGTCGACAAAGCCTCCAACGTTGAATTGAAAACCAGCACTAAACAGCGAATTGCAGAAGACATTGCGCAGATTAATGATCTGCTTCAGAAGAACAAAGCGCTTGTAAAATCGCTTACGAATAAATATCGGGCTTCGAATGCAAAAATAACAGAACTCGAAAAAACGATCGACAATATGAACAAACAGATGGCTGAAAAAGATGCTGATATTGCCAGCCTGACTATAGAACTAGAGGCGCTGCATATTGACGTTTCCAATCTGAATCAGCAGATTGAAACCATCACCGCCGAAAGCGAAAAAACGATAATGGAAAAGGAACAGGCCATTAAGGAGCAGGCGAATGCCATGAATACGGCTTATTATGCCTTCGGAACAAAAAAAGAACTAGCAGAAAAGAATGTGATTGAAAAAGAAGGTGGAGTTTTAGGAATGGGGAAAACCCTAACTCTGAAAAAAGACTTCAACCGCGACTATTTCCGAAAAGTTGATATCCGCGAGTTTAAGCAATTGATACTGAATGCAAAAAAAGTGGAAGTACTTACCAATCACCCGGCCGATTCGTATCACCTCACCGGAACAAATATCGTTGAAGCTTTGCTTATTGACAAACCGAATGAATTTTGGAAAGCTTCGAAATATTTGGTGATTGTAATAGGTGACTAAAAAATAAAAACACGAAATCGCGAAGCGATAAGGGGGTTTGGTAATAGCCATCCTCAAAAGGAGAATAAGCAAAGCTAATTCTCGATCCCGCTACAAAAAAAGCTTGAAGTGAAAACTTCGGGCTTTTTTGTTTTTGAATAAATCGGCATATTAAATGCTTAAAATGACATTGTCAGGACGGGATAAGTGGCCTTTAAAAAACAAATTATATAATACATTAAATGGCAAGTAGTTAAAAATTCTTGCTGTCGTAAATTACAGCTCTATTAAATTCCCTCAAATCAATACTGTATAAATCAGAAGATGGGGCGGTGGAAGATCCTTCTACTTCAGTAGTTTCCGTTTTCATAAATCCCCCAAGTATATATAGTGTGTTATTTGCGTAAAACATTTCGCACGAATTCAGAGGCAAATCAATTGAATACATATTCAGTTGTTTTGTTTCTACGTTATAGGTTTGAATTTTTCCATCTTCGAAAATGTAAATAATATTATCATTATAAGCTACAGCGGGTCTTTCAACTCCATCGAACAATTGTCCTTCAATTTTCCATTCTCCTGTGGTTATATTATATGTTTCAATATTATCAAGAGGCTTGGAATTGAAGCCTCCAATTAAGTAAATGATATGATTACCAATAACTCCGGTGGTTTCCTTAGCAACGGGCATATCTTTTAATTCGTACCACAATCCGGTTTTCAAGTTGAGTAGATGAACTTTATTCGAACATTCCTTTTCCTCGTTTATATTCCTTCTGATAGAACCCCCAATTACAATCAGGTTGTCGTTATAAACGAAAGAGGCAAAGTTTACTGCTTGGTGAGGATTTTTATTGGCAATCAGAATAGAATTTTTCTTTATGTCATAAACTTCAATTTTATCGTCCAGGTATTCAAATTTCCTATTTGTCGAAAGCCTTTTACCTCCTAAAACGTATATTTTATCGTTATAATAATTTATGTTATGATAGGCTCTTTTACTAAATTTTAAACTGGAAGTAGTCCATTTATTCTCTTGCATATCATATAAATGTAGCTTGTCGCTATAGCCTTCCCACGAGTAATTTGAATTCATTTTCATGTTGTTGGTGCCGCCTACCGGAGCTATTATTTTCAATCCGCCACCACTTTCATACGATTCATCTCCACCTATTATCCAAATTTTATTTTCAATTAATACTGAACCGAACGAATATAATCCGCCCTTTAATGGAGCCAATTTCTTAAATTCTATTTGCTGTTTCAGTTGCCGGTTCGATGTAATAGTAACTTCATTTAGAATCAGAACGTTTTCGGAGAGCAATACACGCAAATTATCTCCTTTTAATTCCGAAAAAGGAATCTTTTTGGTTTCATAGCCAATAATTGAAAAATATAAAGTATCCTTATCGTTAATTTTAGAGACATACTTAAATTGAAATTCCCCTTTTTCATCCGTAGTCGTTCCAATTGCTAATGCTTTTAAAAACACATTAACTGCGGCTATGGGTTTATTTGATTTTGCCTCTAGCACTATTCCTTTCATATTTTGTGCATTTGAGATATGTGTTTGAAATATTAATAAAAGACTCACTAAAAATAAAAATCCGGAATTTCTCATAAGCTTGATCTGTTAATAATTTGTTTTATCCCATTTGATGATTTTTTAATCTTGACTATTTCGGGTTTTATTATTGGCAAACGGTCTTTTGTTGACCAAATTGCATTTATCCATATTTTATTGTACGAATGGGACATATTGGCAATTATAAAGATTATCGAAACCGTTAAAACGGTTTTATAAGTGTGTCAAACGTCCATAGCACACGGTTTAAACCGTGGACTATGGATGCATTTGTATTATTTTTAATGGATTTATCCATTTTTGGTTTTTTACCCCAGTTTTCCACGGGTTAAATCATGGGCTTATGGTTGAGTTATAGTCACAAATATACAATTTTCCGCGAGGGTGTAGGCAAGAAAACAGCTCTTCATATTTTATTGTACGAACGGGGCATATCGGACATATTTGATGATTATCGAAACCGTTAAAACGGTTTTATCAGTGTATCAAACGTCCATCGCCCACGGATTAAGCCGTGATCTATGAATTTCGGTTCGATGAAGATTCGTTTCCCGTTGGCTAACGGAATTGATCCTGCTCATTGAAAACCCGAAGTGCAAAATGGTTTTTTTTTCTGCTTGCAAAAAAAAGCGGTACATTTCCATTTAAATTTGGTTTTTCAGAGCCGAAATCGCTGCCATTCAGGCCGTCACAAAAACAAACTTTGCCTTCGTTTAGATTTGTGTGTATCGAATATAAATTACACTTGTAAATAGCTCATAATACGAAAAATAGTATTTTTGCAAACGTTTTAGAAAATAGTAATTAAGCGCATTTGATAATTTGAATATCTTTGCAGTGTGAATTAGTTAACAAAAAAATATTTATAAAAAATTAAGCAATGAACTTAGAAAAATTCATGAACAATTTGGAGGCCAAACACCCTGGTGAGTTGGAATACCTTCAGGCAGTTAGAGAAGTTTTAGAGTCTCTTGAAGACGTTTTGGCCGAAAATCCGCAATTTGCAACAGCCGGAATTATTGAACGCTTGGTTGAACCGGATCGTATCCTTACTTTTAAAGTCGCATGGGTTGACGACAATGGAAAAGTTCAAGTAAACCTTGGATATAGAGTTCAGTTCAACAACGCCATAGGTCCTTATAAAGGTGGATTGCGTTTCCATCCGAGTGTTAATTTGAGCATCTTGAAATTTTTAGGATTCGAACAAATCTTTAAAAATTCGTTGACAACATTGCCTATGGGCGGTGGTAAAGGAGGATCTGATTTTGATCCTAAAGGAAAATCGGATGCAGAAGTAATGCGTTTTTCTCAAGCTTTCATGCTTGAGTTGTGGCGATTGATTGGTCCTGAAACCGATGTCCCAGCCGGTGATATTGGCGTTGGTGGTCGTGAAATTGGTTTCTTGTACGGAATGTATAAAAAATTGGCGCGTGAAAATACAGGTGTTTTAACCGGAAAAGGTGGAAATTGGGGTGGCTCGTTGATTCGTCCCGAAGCAACCGGATTTGGAGGCATTTATTTCATGAACGAAATGATGAAAGCACACAAGGATACTTTAAAAGGAAAAGTGGTTAGTATTTCCGGTTTTGGTAATGTGGCTTGGGGTGCAGCTATAAAAGCGGTTGAATTGGGAGCAAAAGTAGTTACCATTTCGGGTCCTGATGGATATATTTACGATGAAGCCGGTATCAGTGGTGATAAAATTGATTATATGTTGGAGCTTCGTGCTTCCAATAATGATATTGTAGCACCTTATGCCAAAGAGTTTCCGGGGGCTAAATTTTTCCCGGGCGAACGTCCTTGGAGTGTAAAAGTAGATATCGCTTTGCCATGCGCCACACAAAACGAATTGAATGGCGACGATGCCGCAAAATTACTGGCAAATGGCGTAAAATACATAGGCGAAATTTCGAATATGGGTTGTACTCCAGAAGCCATTCATGCTTTTCATAAAGCAAAAGTTCCTTACGGACCCGGAAAAGCAGTAAATGCCGGTGGTGTTGCTGTTTCCGGTTTGGAGATGTCGCAAAATTCGATGAAATTCAATTGGAGTGCCGAAGAAGTGGATCAGAAATTGCACACAATTATGACCAATATTCATGCTGCTTGTACTAAATATGGCACAGAGGCCAACGGATTTATCAATTA
>DMBV01000106.1 GCA_003445975.1 Bacteroidales bacterium | reverse complement strand
ACCCATTCCATCGCGGGTGAGCGAAACATTGACTGTTGACGTATTTGGAGTTCCTATGAAATAAGCTTCGTCAGAAGAATTTAATTTAACAGCAAACCCTTTGCCTGATTGCATAATTCCTAAAGTTGACATGGTGTATTCGGGAGCCCAAGCATCTGTAGATTCTATATAATCTTTCATTTTATAGTTCGTTCCATCGTTTAGCAAATTGGTATGGCTGATGTAAGTATTAATCTCTGTATCTTCAAAAGGAGAACCTGTAAAATACCATAGATTGCCTTCCATAAACCGCTGATAGGCCACCTTAGCCGCACCACTGTATATTCCACCAATTATCAACGAAGCACTCGTGGAAACATCAGACAAAAGCGTAAGGGAGGCATCTGTATCCAATTGCAAGTCGTAACAATTTGCCTGTGTATTGATTTCTGGTTGATTGCTAGGCGAATCATCGACCAAAACATCGTCGAATGCATTCGGAACAGATTCAAAATCCCAGTTTGCCGCGGTATGCCAATCGCTGCTTACACTTCCTGTCCAAGTTATGGGAGCTTGAAAAAGATAGGCGGAACCGGAGTCGAAAAAAACACTGTAATCGGCTTGAAAAGCTCCAACCAATAAAAAATTATGTGATAAAGACACTGATTTTCCGAATTGATCATACTGGTCTTCATCGGCAGCTTTCAGCATCTGGTTTTCGCTAGCATTCACCCAAACGCCAGATACTGGCTTTTCGAAAAGATAGACTGCACCATGAAAAACGCCCGTTCCTTCAAAATTACTGGCTCCAATCGCAATAAAATTACCAGAAACACTCACCGACACACCAAAAAAATCATTTGAAGTTCCATTCGAAGCCGTTAATTTAGCTGTTTGTGTGCTCGTTACCCATCCACTACTTGGTTTTTCAAAAACATAAGCAGAGCCTGAATTGGACCCTAAATCATCGTCATCATAAACTCCTACTACTATCGTATTGCCCGAAATACTTACTGTTTCACCAAATGAGTCATCAATTGCTATATCAGAAGACGTTAATGTAGCTGTTTCCGTTGTTAAATTCACCCAGCCTGTGGATGGTTTTTCAAAAACATACGCGGCTTTTTTCCCGACTGCACCAATTACCAAGGTTTCGCCTGAGATAGACACCGACCTTCCAAAATAATTAGTGGCGGCACCGTCGGAAGGCTTAACTTTTACTGTCTCGGTAGCTGAAATCCATTCATCCACCGGCTTTTCAAAAATATAAGCCGCTCCACTCATCATTCCATTGTCATCATCTCCAAAAGCGCCCACCACCAGCACATTGTTGGAGAGAGAAACGGAAAATCCAAAATTATCTAAATTTTCGCCATCCGAAGCAGTTAGCTTAGCTGTTTCAGTCATGTCTGTCCATCCTGAAACAGGCTTTTGAAACACATAAACAGCACCATAGGTTAAATTGTCGGGCGAACCGACTATAATTACATTGTTTGAAACACAGAGTGAACTACCAAATGAGACGGGATCGGACTCATCACTCGGTGTAAGAACAGCTACTTTTTTCCAAATGTTTCCATCAAATTCCAACACTTCAACCAAACTACGATTGCCTATACTCATCACAGCTGTATTTCCATCCAGTGCAACCACCTCTCCCATCATTAATTNNCTACTTCAGAACCATTATCTAAAGGAGAAGTAGAGCCTATAAAATCTCCTGAAATACTCACAAACTTTCCGAATTGGCTGTAACTTTGTCCAATGGAATTTCCAATTTCTTTAGTTTCAGAAGTTAACGTTTCCCAACCACTTAAAGGCTTTTCAAATATGTAAACAGATCCAAAATTTTCGCCAAAGGTATCATCTTGCATTGCACCCACGGCAATCACATCGCCTGAAATAGCTAAAGAGCAAGCAAAGTATTCATTGCTTATGCCTTCCGATGCCACTATTTTTACAGTTTCCGTACTATTTGACCAGCCTGCAGAAGGTTTTTCGAAAACATAAGCTGCACCCTGATAGCTATTAGGCGCACTAGAACCAATCACCGCCACATCGCCTGAGAGGCTTACAACGCTGCCCATTTGATCGTTTGCTACACCATCACTACATGTTAACTTAGCTGTTTCTGTCGCAGAGACCGCCCATCCAGCCGAGGGTTTTTCGAAAAGATAAGCGGAGCCCACATTTGTGCGCGTATCAATATCATCCATAGGTGCTCCAACAAGCAACCCATTGCCTGAAAGGCTGAGTGAGTAGCCAAAACGATCATAAGTGGCACGATCGGATGCTGTGAGTTTTGCCGTTTGGTTGAGAATTCCTGTCCATCCTTCCGTAGGCTTTACAAATATATAAGCCGAACCACGATACGTATCCATACCGATAGCGCCCACCGCAATTTCATCGCCTGAGATACTCACAGCACTTCCAAAATAAGAATTAGATACCAAATCCGTTGTGCGGAGCCTTGCTGTTTCAGTCATATTTTGCCAGCCGGAAGTCGGTTTTACAAAAACATAGGCCGCCCCCGCATTGCTTGCTATCGCATCATTTTGCAGAGCGCCAACCACCACAACATCGCCTGAAATACCAACAACATTGCCAAATTGATCGCCAAAAGCTCCGTTCGAGGGCGTCAACAGGGCCACCATATCAAAAGTTGCACCATTGTTGTAGTACACATAAACCGCTCCAACACCTTCGTGGTTTACAGTGCCTACAACCGTATAAGCACCATCCATAGCAATAGACGATCCCAATTGATCATAGATGGTACTCTCTACCGGAGGAAACTCAGTCAATTGAGACACTTGACTAAATTGAGCAAAGCTTGAAAAGGCTAAAAGCCAAAACAAGCTCAAGAAATAGTAAAATTTTTTTTCCATGTTTTCTGTTTTAAAGTATTAAAATAATTCCGTTAATTTTTAGGAAAAACAATTGGCGAGGAGTTCTGTTTTTAATCATTTTTCAGTCGATAACAAACATAGAAAAGCAAAATAATTGCTAGTATTCAAAAAAGCAATATCTTTGTCCAAAATAACAAATGTTCATTAAAGATTGTTTATAAGGATATTAACATTTATAAATTGATGTTTTGACGACAAGATTGCTATTTTAACTTACAAAACTGATGGAAGAATTTAAAAGTGCAGCTTTATTGTTTTCTTTTTTCGCTCCTTCTTCTTGGACAATTTCCTTATTACTTTCCGGGATGTACAAAACTGCTGAAAAAAAGCACTTAATCTTTTTGTTATTGGGAGCTACCATTGCCTATATATTAACATACGCGAAATTTGAAGGGCACCTACAATTTTACACTTCTTTCTTTACAATACAAGCTTTGGTTGTTCCTTTGCTCTTCCCTTTGTTCTATTTATACTTTAAAATCATTACTTCTGAGAAAATGGTTTACAATTGGAAATACTACATCCATTTTGTGATGCCGCTGACGCTGTCGTTCGCTTATTTTGTCGTGAGTAAGATTTGGATGGACAGCGAAGAAGAAAGCAAGTTTATGTTCAGCATTTTACATTCGCACCCCGAATCGGGAACTAAGTTTGTTTTTGGTTACTACTTGTATTCTTTTGGGCGTTTATATTATTTGGCTTCTTCTATTTTTTATCTCCTTTTGATAACACGATGTTATTCGCGCTACAAAGCTTTAATTATCAATATTTTTCCTAGCGACCAAACCAAAGAACTCAACTGGATTAAAGGCGTTGGAATCTTATTTTTAGCAGTAGCTATTTTTAATACCATTATCCACTATATGCGGAACAATGATTTAGCTTCACAAAATGCACTAATTGCTTTTTCTTATATCACATTTGGAAGTTTCTTTTGGATTATCGGATTGTTTGGCTTCAGGCAACCACAGATTTACAATATAGAAGTAGTTGAAAAAACGGAGCTTTTTCCCAGCAATATAAGAATCAGCAAAGAAGAAATTCACGATTATTTGCAAAATAGCAAAGCCTATTTGAATGCAGAAATAAATATTTATCACCTTTGTAATACATTTAAAACAAACCGCACTTATTTATCAGCTGAGATCAATAATCAATTTCAAAAGAATTTTAGAACACTCATTAATTCGTACCGAATAGAAGAAGCCAAAAGCCAGATAGTCAGCGCAAAAAAGAAAAATCAAATTATTTCTTTTGAGCAAATCGCTTCTGATTGTGGATTTAATTCTTATAGTTCTTTTTTGCGTGTTTTTAAAGGCGCTGAGGGAATTTCACCTAGTGAATTTTATAAAACGTACTAATATTTATCGAGTTTATCGAAAGCATGTTCTCGACAAGCTCGAACTGACATTTCATGTTGTCCAATTTTGTTGCAGATACGGTCACATCGTGCTTGTCACATCGAGCTTGTCGAGATGAATCGAAAATTAAAAAAGCCCCCAGATTTCTCTGAAGGCTTCGTTGAGCGGGAGACGAGGCTCGAACTCGCCACCTAAAGCTTGGAAGGCTTTCGCTCTACCAAATGAGCTACTCCCGCAATTATTTAATGTAGAACTTTTTGTGGGGAGAGGAGGATTCGAACCTCCGAAGACGAAGTCAACAGATTTACAGTCTGCCCCATTTGGCCGCTCTGGAATCTCCCCAGTAAAAAGAGCCGATAGAGGGATTCGAACCCCCGACCAGCTGATTACAAATCAGCTGCTCTGGCCAACTGAGCTACATCGGCAAAATAACATGAACTTTTCATTTAAGCCGTGCAAAAGTAGCCAAGATTTTCAAATACACAAGGGTTTTTGTAGAAAATTATACGATATGCCCAAAATATTCGTTTCTTCGACAATAGCATAATTTAGCAGCCAAAAGCCTTGTTAAAATTTATTAATTAGTCATACGAATTTGCGCGAATATGTATGAAAATACACTATTTTTGAAGCTCTAAAATTGTATTCAATCTTTGTGATAGTATATAATAAAGAAAAGACATTTGGTTTTAATGCTTTAAAAGATTGGGGGAAAACAATCTTGTACAAACAAAAACAACTTATAAACAAGAGAAAAGAATGGAAATGAAAAAACAAAAAACTCAATTGAGACTCTCATCAATGAGCAAACTCGTTGCTTTACTTTTGATTTTTACGGTAGCCCTTGGTGGCAGCTCGTGCAAAAGTAAGAAAAAGATTGCCGCTGAAAAAGCAGCTATCGAATTGGCAAACAAAATAGCTCAAGCGAAAGCCAGCTTATTGGATTTGTTGCGCGAAGACAATCCTAAAACATACGAGGCAAAGGTGGCAGAGCTAAAAAGTATCAAGGATTTGCAATTACGCGATGCGGAAGTGGCTCAACTCATCGAAAAAGTAGAGGCAAAACTAGCCGCAGAATACCAGGAAATTATCAGAAAAAAAGCGGAAGAGCAAAAAAGAGTGGAAACCGAAACAATTAAAATGAAAAAGCAAGCCGAACTAGATAACATCAATGCTCATTTTATCAGTGTTGCCCAATCGAAAAACGTAGCCGAAGCAAACTTACGCATTCAGCAGGCGCTTACTTATTACGCTTCGCCCGAAGTTCCGGTCTTGATAATTGTGTCTGTTTATGGTGACAACAAAAAAGATTATGATAAGCCTACAACAATAAATAATTATTTGAATTATTTGAAAGATTCCAAAATTTACGACAAACAAATAGAAAGTTTATTGTTTGATCAGAATCACAAAATCACCGAAATAGAATTAATTAAAAAATAGCTAACAAACCATGAAACTACGATATATCATTCTAACATTTATAGGACTTATCAGCTTGAGCACCTTTGCTCAAGAAGATATCAGCCCGGAACGCAAGCAAGCCATCGACTCTTTGGCCATGGAAAAGGTGAAGGATTTAAGCAAATACATCAGCATTATTGGAAACAAAGAAACTAGTTTTTCTGAAGCCAACCGTGTAATTGAACGTACTTTAGAACTTTTTGCAGAAAATAGTCAGATCGGCGTTTCATCACTCTACCGCAACGAAGTGAAGTATTACGATGTACGTAAATACTTAAACCGTTTGATGGCTCTTAATTACGATAAAGTAAACATAAAATGGTACAATATCCAATATATAAGCGATTTAGAGCGTCAGCCCGACGGTACTTACGTGGGAGTCATTACGATTTATCAACGTTTTGAAGGAATGCAAGGCGATGATCTGAAATATGTTGATACGACCAAAAAAGACATTACGATTTACGTAAAAAGAAAAGAAACCCAAATTGGTGGCAGAACCATTGGGTTTTGGGATGTTATGTTAGGCGATATTCGCGTAGCTGAAACAACCAAAAACTAAAACGCAAGGCTCAAAAAGTGCTCAACGGGCACTTTTTGAGCCTCCTTAATTCCCATTTTCATGAGAATAAATTTTCTTATACTTCTTTTCCTTTTGAGCGGATTCAATTCCTTAAAATCACAAATTGTGAGTGATATTTTGGGTGATGAAAGTCTTTTCTATGCTGAAACAAAACAAGTCAATCAATTTTTCAGACGATTCAACAACGAAGAAGGTCCCGACGGATTACGCTATTACAAACGTGATAAAGAATATAGGAACCCTGAATCACGCGAAAAATATTTAAACATACTTTTCGATTATAAAAACACTGCCCTCACTACAAATTTGCGCGATGCTTTTAAACTGGACGTTTTAAATCCCGATTCCAATCTTTTTCTAAATTTTCACAGCGATGGCTGGTTTGCCGAGGTAAAAACCAAATTCATCTATAAAGGAGCAGAAAAATCGGTGAGCTTTTTTCTGGAATTGGAACAGGAAAACATGGGCTATAAATGGGTGATTACAAACGTTTATTTTGAACCTTATTCGGAAATTCTGATCGAACGGAAAGTAGATTCGAGCAAATTTCTGCATCCAATGAGCCACGAAATTGATTTTATGAATTTGATAAAAGTATTCAACGATCAAAAAAATATCGACAATTACACCATCAAGAGCTTTCAACCCGATTTTTTGACCCTCTTTCTCTACGAGTTTAAGCAAGGTTATTTCCAATTTAAATACGTCGAAAACTTGAAATTTCATTTTTTTCAAATTCCCGGATGGTATTTTGAAATCGAACAATTTGTGCGCCCCGAAAACAATAGTGGTTGGCTTATTTCTAAGCTCACAAAAATTAGTAAAGAAGAGAAAAACATCTTATTAAAATATATCTATCACAATTAATATGAGGAAGTTATTTGTTTTATTAACCCTTTTATTTTCGCTGAATAGCATTGCCCAAGAACTTAGCAAAACAGAGATTGCTGATTTTAAAGCCCAAGGCAATGACCTAATTTCCTATTTGGAGTTTACACTAAATTCCATAGGCGATACCGAACTCTCAGCCAAAGAAAAAGACATAATGATAAGCGAATCCTTCCTGAAAATGTTCAGAGATGCCAAAGTTCAAGTTGAAGACGATTTAGATGTTCGTAGAGAAACGGTTACAAATAAAGATGTCCAAGCTTATCTGAAAGATGTCGATTTCTTTTTTCGTATTGCTTCTTTTAAATTCAATATTTTGTCGGTTTCAATTCAAACCGATGAAAAAGGCAAACCCTTTTTGTTGGCCAATGTACTGAGAACTTTGAAGGCTGTTGATTTGAAAGGCGACACTTTTAAAAACGACCAACAACGATTTATCGAAATATCAATTGATAGCGACAAAAGAGATTTGAAAATAGCCAGCATTTATACCACTAAATTAAACGAAAACGAAGAAAATATGCGTTGGTGGAATCTACTGCCGGCTGCATGGAAAAGCATTCTTGGACGCAGAGCACTGCTCTCCGATTCGATCTCTTTCTCTTCCGTGATTCAAATTACACCAAATTATGTATTATTGAACTCTCGTCCATCTGCAAATCCAGCCGAAGAAACGCGTATGCAATCTGCCGCGATAAAATACGACACACTTTGGATAAACGACAAAAAGAATAAAACCCAAAGAGAAGCAGTCTTCGCTGCTCTAAATCAGATTCTTGAAATTACCGATTTGAATATTTCGGGAGAGACTGAAATTTTCGATCTAGAACCCGTAAGCAAACTGAGCAATTTACGCACCTTGGATGTTTCGTCCACGCAAATAGAAAATATCTATCCCGCAAGAAACCTGATCAAATTACAAAACCTGAACTGTTCAAATACGGCCGTATCGGCTTTAGATGCTTTGGTGTTTTCGATGAATATCACGGTGCTCAACATTGCCAATACGGCTGTGAGCAGCATTTCCTCATTAGCCAATCTGGCGAATTTAAAAATTCTCACTATTTCGAATGCGCCCATTGAGGAAATTTCGGCTTGCAGCCAAATGAACCAGCTCGAAGATTTAAGAATGCGAAGTACCAGAGTTACAGATTTATCGCCTCTATTGAATTTGTCGTCGCTAAACTATCTGGATTTGAGCGACAATGAACAGCTTTATTCTTTAGAAGCACTTAAAGAATTGAAACACTTGAAAGTTCTGTATTGCAACAATACCCAAATCAACGATCTAAAACCACTTGCTTCGCTCGAAAATCTTGAAACCCTTTATTGCGAAAATTCCGAAATTACCAGTTTAGACGGCTTGCAAAATCTTAAAAATCTTAAAAAAGTGTATTGCGACAATAGCATGCTGGGGCGCCAAAAAGCAGTTGAATTTATGAAAAACCACCCCTCCGTATTGGTTGTTTATGAAAGCAAACAACTGCAAATGTGGTGGGACGAACTTTCGGATGCTTGGAAAAATGTTTTTTCGCAAATCGTGAAATTGGACAAAAATTTGACCAAAGAACAACTCCATCAAATCACAACAATCAAAGAAATAAATATCTCCGGAAACAAAGAAATTTACAGTCTGATCCCTCTGGAAAAACTCAAATACCTGCAAAAGCTGAACGCATCTTCCACTGCCATCACTTCGATCGACGGAATTGGCGAAGCGCGAGAAATGCAAAAATTAGATCTTTCGAATACTGCTATCTCACAAGTTTATGCACTCGAAAATCTAAATCTGATCGAAGAATTGTCATTAGCCAATTGCCCAATTGACAATCTAAAGCCCTTGCAAGGACTTATCAATCTCAAAAAATTGGACATTAGCACCACCGAAATAACGGATTTGTCTGCACTCGAAAAACTGAACAGCCTTCATTATTTGAATGCCGACAATACAAAAATAAACCCACAAGCCTTTATCGATTTTGGGGAATCTAAAAAAGATATTTTGATTCTCTATAAAAGCAAAGAATTGCAAAGCTGGTGGGAAAACCTCTCTTTCGATTGGAAAGAAATTTTTAGAACGGCCCAAATGTGGACTACACAAACTCCAAATTATGAAGAATTGCATCGATTGATTCGCATGGAATCCATCGAGATAAAAGAAAATAGAGCCATCGAAAATTTGGTGCCACTCGAAGAATTACAACATCTGCGAAAATTAAAAATAAACGACACCAAAATCAATGACGTTTCACCTTTGGCAAAACTTCCCTTCCTGAAAGAAATCGATTTGTCAAGAAATCCGATTATGGAATTATCACCGCTCCAAAAATTGAATAATCTGGAATACATTTATTTGAACAATACGCCTGTTAAAACGCTACTTTGGACGCTTCATTTATCCAAACTTCGGATTCTTGATATTTCAGGCACGGGAATCAAATCCATTAAAGAACTGAGCAATGCCGTTTACCTCGAGAAATTAATTGCCTACAATACTAAAATTTCTTCCATTAAACCCTTAGAAGGACTTCCCAATCTCATCCTTCTCAAAATTTATAATTCAAGTATTTCACCCAAAAAAGTAGATGCTTTTAAACTTAAATATCCAGACTGTGCTATTGATTTTTATTGATTTTTATTGATTTTTATTGATTTCAATAGTCATTCCTCTTTTTGATTTATTACGGAATTTAAAATCCCGCCTCCCTAATTATTTTTTTTAATCAAATAATATTGATTATCAATATATTGAGTCCTTACAATTCATTGATAAAAATATTATTATATAAATTTCACTACTTGGTATTGCATGGTACTAAATATTTTTATTATCTTTGCTTCATCAAATAATTGAAATCGAATGAGCATAGAAAAA
>DMBV01000079.1:16923-18303 GCA_003445975.1 Bacteroidales bacterium | reverse complement strand
TATTGTCATTTCTATCAAAAAAAGTTTTAAACGATTAGGGTGCAGGATAAAAGGCTATCTTTGCAAAAACAATTAAAACAAATCCTTTGAAAGAATTATTTATTGCAAAAACCTTTGCCGGTTTAGAAGAAATCTTGGCACAAGAACTTAAAGACCTGCAAATTGACGATGTTGAACTATTGAATAGAGCGGTCTCTTTTAGAGGAAGTTTGAAAGATTTATATAACGCAAATTATTGGTGCCGCACAGCTTTGCGAATTTTGAAACCCATTGCAGAATTTCCTTCGGCAAACGAAAACGAGTTATACAAAGGAATAAGCGCCATCAATTGGTCTGATTACCTCAATTTGGAAGATACTTTTGCCATCGATGCAACCATCAGCAAATCCAACTTGAATCATACGCAATATGCTGCACTTAAAACCAAAGACGCGATCGCCGATCAATTTGTTCGGAAGTTTGGAAAACGCCCCGATGTAGAAACAACCCGACCTACTCTACGGATTAGTATATTTATTCAATTCAATAAATGTGTTGTTTCGCTCGACAGCTCCAATATCTCGCTAAACCGAAGAGGTTATCGAAAAAATACAGGTGCTGCTCCATTGAATGAAGCCTTAGCAGCCGGAATGATTTTATTGAGCGGCTGGGACAAAAAAAGTCATTTTATTGACCCCATGTGCGGCTCGGGAACTTTGCTTATNNCTGGAGAGATTTTGATGCAGAATTATGGAAAGAAGTGAAACTAGAAAGCATCGACAAACAGCAAGATTTCGATTTTAAAATTATTGGAACCGATTTGGCCGCGGGCATGATTACGGTGGCACAAAACAATATTCAATCGGCACATTTGCAACACGATGTTGAAATTCATCAAATGGCGATGCAAGAGTTTACACCTCCACAAGGACCTGGTGTATTGGTTTGCAATCCACCTTATGGCGAAAGAATTCAAACACGCGACATTGTTGACTTGTATCGCGAAATCGGAGACACGCTAAAAAGAAATTACCATGGTTATTCTGCATGGATAATCAGCTCAGATATTATTGCTCTAAAACAATTGGGCTTGTATCCCACACGGAAAATTGAATTGTTCAACGGACCTTTAGAATGTCGTTTTGAACGATTTGATATTTATGAAGGAAGCCAGAAAGAAAAATATCTGAATCTGAAATCCGCTGATGATACAAATTCGAAAGAATCGAGTGGCCCTTCCTACCGAAAAAAAGAAGATTGGGACAAAGAGGGAATCAATACCAAGTTCAAAGGCAAAACCAAGACCGAATGGAATGAAGAAGCCGATGCGAAAAAGAAAGCTAAAAAAGCATCTGCCGATTCCTCGCCTCGTGAAAAAAGCGAATTTCCAAAAAAACGCTA
>DMBV01000079.1:0-16759 GCA_003445975.1 Bacteroidales bacterium | reverse complement strand
CAAAAAAACGCTACGGCGATTCGGACAAAACGGAAGGAAGACCTTTTCCAAAGAAAAGATTTGGAGAAAGTTCTAAATTTGGAGATTCTTCTAAGAAGGAAAAAACCAAAACCACTACTTTTTATCCAAAAGGACGTGCACCTCGTAAAAGAATTCCGAAAAAATCAGACAATGCATAAATAATTGTATTTTCGTAATTATTAAACTGCAATAGCTTGATTCGAAAGTGAAGATTGGAAAAACAAACGTTCTGGTATTGTTGGTGCTTGTGTTGAGTTCGTGCAATTCAACCAAACACATTCCAAAAAATGAATATCTTTTGACAAAAAACACGATTGTTTACAAGAACAATTCTTTGCGGTCGGCTCCTTTGGAAGATTATATTACACAAACCCCAATGCCAAAATCGTTGGGGTTTTTCTATACAAATATTGGTATTTACGAAGCCCTGAAAGAAAAAGAAAGTGGCTTGAATAAATGGCTTTTACGCGTTTTCGGTAAAGAACCAATCCTTTTAAATAAGTTTTCGGCCCAAGAATCGGCACGAAAAATGAAATCGTTTCTAAATAATTTGTCCTATTTCAATGCCGAAATAGAGATCAATTATAAAATCAAAAAAAACAAAGCGACAGTTGAATATGTAGTAGATACAAAACAACCATACAAAATTAATGCGTTTAGCTGGGTTTCTCCGGACAGTGCTATTTTAGCCAAAATCGAAAAAATTTCGACCGAAAGTCTGATAAAGACAGACGATTTGTATAATGCCTATCTGCTCGACAGCGAACGTGATCGGATAAGTGCGAATTTAAGATCGAATGGCTATTTCAGATTTAACAGAAATTTTATCACTTATACGATTGATAGTGCTTTTAGCAACCACACTCTAAGCATTCTGGGAGAAATAAGCTTACCGTCTTCGCCCCAATCCAATAAAGCAAAACAAACACACAAACAATACAGTATCCGAAACATATATGTGTATCCCGACTTTGAGCCATTGCTTGTTTTCGACTACGATCCGGATACATTGGAAGTATCGATTCCGTCGGACAAGCTCGACAATTCGGTGGACAAATATCATTTTATCTATTACAACAAATTAAAAATCAGACCTAAAGTTATTGGAGAGTCAATATTTCTGAGCAACAATGATTTGTTTAATAGTGTGGAATTGGATCGCTCATTCCAAAAACTAAACCGTTTCCCGATTTTTAAATATGTCAACTTCAGTTTTACCGAAGATAGTGTAGCTACAAAATCGGGAACGCTACCGCTTGATGTCTCTATTCGCCTATCGCGTACCAAAACACAATCCTATACCATTGAAACCGACCTCACCAATACTTCGGGCGATTTAGGAGTTCGAGGCAATTTGATTTATACAAATCGCAATTTCTTCCGCGGTAGCGAAATGCTAAGCCTCCGATTGTCAACAGCTTTAGAAAGCCGTACTTATAGCAATTACGAAGATTCACGCGACAATGTACTTTTCAATACCATGGAATATGGATTGTATCTGGGTTTACAAACACCCAATTTCTTATCTCCGGCAAAAAAGGTTCGTTTCCCAAAATATTTGGCTCCCAGGAGTATTTTTCAATTGAGTTATAATTTTCAGGTTCGTCCAAGTTACAAGCGACATTTAGGAAACGCCGCTTTTGGATATGAATGGAACTTTGGTCAATTTGGATTACAAAGGCTTTTCCCAATCGACTTAAGTGTGATAAAAATATTCCCTTCGCCAGAGTTTCAAGCCAATCTCGATACGCTTACAAATACACGCTATAAGGATCAATATACAGATCATTTTATCGCTGCACTTAAATACAACCTCACTTACAATACGCAGAGATCAAACAAATGGGTCGATTTCACTTACATGCTTTTCCGTTTTGAAGTGGCCGGAAATCTGGCTTCATTGGTAAATGATTTGTCGGGCTACAAACCAAATGCAGAAGGCTATTATACTTTATTCGGCATTCGCTATGCGCAATATGTTCGGGGCGAATTTGATTATCGACGTTTTTACGCACTCAGCAACAAACAGGGCATTATTTACAGAGCTATTCTTGGATTGGGAGTTCCTTATGGCAACTCATCGGCTTTGCCATTCGAAAAAGGCTTTTATGGCGGCGGAGCCAATGGAATGAGAGGTTGGGCTTATAGAACGCTGGGACCGGGCGGCTATTCCGAAACCAATTTGAACGAATTTGATAAAATGGGCGATATAAAATTAGAAGCTTCTTTCGAATACCGTTTTCCTATTATCTGGTATCTCAATGGAGCCCTCTTTGCCGATGTTGGGAATGTGTGGCTTTTAAAACAAAATGAATTATTTCCTGACGGACATTTTAAGTGGGATACATTTGCCAAACAATTGGGTATAGATACCGGACTTGGATTCCGTTTCGATTTCGATTTTTTTATTGTCCGCTTGGATGCTGCCCTGATTGTGCGTGATCCGGCAAAAATAGCGGGTGAAAGATTTGTTCTTGGTCAAACGAAATTCTCGAATATTTTTTGGAACTTCGGGATTGGATATCCTTTCTAAAAACAATGAATTTAAAACTGATTCAAAGTGTTCTCACAAAAAATTTCCCGCACGAACCCACGCCCGGGCAGGAAAACTTAATTCAAAAATTTGCACAGTTTATACTCAACGAAGCGCCAAACAAAGTCTTTGTTTTGAAAGGATATGCCGGAACAGGCAAAACCAGTTTTGTGCGAACTTTGGTTAAAAGTCTGCCTTTATTGAAAATGCGCACCGTCTTGATGGCTCCAACCGGAAGAGCTGCGAAAGTTTTGCATCATTATTCAGGAAATCAGGCTCATACTATTCATCGTAAAATTTATTTCCACAGCACGAATAAATATGGCGTTTTGGTAAGCAAATTGAGAGAAAATAAACATCAAAATACATTATTTATCGTGGACGAAGCCTCCATGGTGTCGGCTCGTTCGAGTAGCAATTCCGAAATTTTTTTCGAAAAACAAGACTTGCTTTCTGATTTGATCTCCTATATTTATTCGGGCAAAAACTGTCAACTGCTGCTCATAGGTGATACGGCTCAACTTCCGCCCATTGGATTAAATATCAGTCCCGCCTTGGATCTTTTGGAGATTGAACAATCTTTTAATTTAAAAATCCATACCATCGAACTCACAGAAGTTGTGCGCCAAGAGCAAGATTCCGGGATTTTGCAAAACGCTACTTCTATTCGCAACCAAATACGAAACGCTCGTGTAGAAATGCCGTTTTTTCAGCTTGATGGTTTTTCGGATATCGTTTCCATCAATGGCGAAAACCTGGAAGATGCATTGCAGGATGCCTACGGAAAACACGGCGAAGAAAATGTGGTTATCATTACTCGCTCAAACAAAAGAGCCAATATTTTTAATCGAGAAATACGGAATCGGATTTTGTTTCGCGAAGGAACCATTCAGAGTGGCGATTTAATGATGGTTGTAAAAAACAATTACCATTGGCTTTCGGAAGATGGAGAAGCAGGATTTATTGCCAATGGCGATATTATAGAAATCCAATCGGTAAATGCCTATAAATCATTTTTTGGTTTTGAATTTGCCGAAGTGAGTATTCGAATGGTTGACTATCCAAATGAACCCACCATAGATCTAACCTTGCTTTTGGATACGATTATGAGCGAAAGTCCGGCATTAAATCGCGAGCAAAGCAATCTGCTTTTTCAGAATATCATGGACGATTATGCACACCTAACCACACGTGCGGCGCGGGTAAAAGCAGTAAAAGAAAATCCATTTTTCAATGCCTTGCAAGTTAAATTTGCAAATGCAATGACTTGTCACAAAACGCAAGGCGGACAATGGGAAGTGGTTTTTGTGGAGCAAGGATATTTGACACCCGAAATGATAAACACTGAATACGGACGTTGGCTTTATACAGCCCTCACGCGGGCAACGCAGAAGCTCTATTTGCTGAATTTTAAAGCTGAGTTTTTTGAATAGAGCAACTTTATTAAAATCATTCATTGACCTTTCTTACTAAAAGGATTTTTCAGCCCCGCTCAATATTTTCGCTTCTAAAAAACGGTAATTGTTTATCTTTGCAACTCAAAAAAATAAGCATGAAGCTGGAGAACGAAATTGTACTGGCAATTCAAGAGGCCATAGAAAAATTGTATGGAACCAAACTCGAACCCAACAAAATTCCGATACAACAAACCCGAAAAGATCAAAACGGAGATTATACACTTGTGGTTTTCGGTTTTAGTGGTTTATCAAAAAAGAAACCTGAAGAAACTGCTCAAGAATTAGGCGTTTTCCTGAAAGAAAATGTAGATTTTATAGCCGATTTTGAGGTAATCAAAGGTTTTTTGAATCTGATTGTTGAAGACAAAATCTACATCAATGTATTGAAAGAAAACCAAAACAGGAAAAATTTCGGCTTTTTGGAAGTAAATCCTCACGACAAAGTAGTAGTAGAATATTCTTCACCAAACACAAACAAACCGCTTCATCTAGGTCATATTCGCAATAATTTATTGGGATTTTCGTTGGCTGAAATCCTGAAAGCCAATGGCAAAAATGTGACGAAGGTAAATTTGGTAAACGATCGCGGAATCCATATTTGCAAATCGATGTTGGCTTGGCAAAAATGGGGAAACCAAATTACACCCGAAAGTGCCCAACTGAAAGGCGATAAATTGGTAGGCGATTTTTATGTCCTTTTCGACAAAAAATACAAAGAACAAATTGCTGCACTGGTGGCAGACGGCTTGGAAAAAGAACAAGCCGAAAAAGAAGCTCCATTGATACAAGAAGCCCAAGAGATGCTTCGGAAATGGGAAGAAAACGATGTCGAAATCAAAACACTTTGGCAACGGATGAACACTTGGGTTTATAAAGGTTTTGATATCACCTACCAGAATATGGGCGTCGATTTTGACAAAATCTATTACGAATCAGAAACTTATCTTCTTGGCAAAGAACTGGTTGTGGAAGGTTTGAAAAACGGAATCTTATTTCAAAAAGAAAACGGCTCAATTTGGTGCGATTTGACCGACGAAGGCTTGGACGAAAAACTCTTGCTACGCGCCGATGGAACATCCGTTTATATGACTCAGGATTTGGGTACAGCTCAGCTCCGACATGAAGAATTTGATGCTCAGAAAATGATTTATGTGGTTGGAAACGAACAAAATTATCATTTTGATGTTTTAAAACTCGTTCTCAAAAAATTAGGAAAACCTTGGTTTAACAGCATCGAACATCTTTCTTACGGCATGGTGGAGCTACCTCAAGGAAAAATGAAATCGCGCGAAGGAACAGTTGTGGATGCCGATGAACTGATGGAAGAAATGTATATCACTGCAAAAACAACAACACAAGAACTTGGCAAAGCCGAAGATTTCGCGCAGGAAGATTTGGAAAAATTATATCAAACAATCAGTTTGGGAGCGTTGAAATATTTTATTTTAAAAGTTGACCCAAAAAAACAAATGATGTTCAATCCTGCCGAATCGATTGATTTCAATGGAAATACAGGACCTTTTATTCAATATACCTACGCCCGAATAAAATCTATTCTGCGAAAAGCCGGAGAAGTTGAGCAGATGAATTTTTGGCCGGAATCGCTCAACGAAAAAGAGAAAAATGTACTCAAGCAAATTCAGAATTTTCCATCTATCCTCAAACAAGCCGGAGAGCTTTATAGTCCTGCGTTGATAAGCAATTACGTTTTCGAATTGGTAAAACTCTACAACAAATTCTATCAAGAAATACCTATCCTAAAAGAAACAGACCAAGTAAAACGACAATTCCGCATTCTACTTTCTTCCTTTGTGGCTGAAAATATTAAAAATTCGATGTCGCTCTTAGGCATTCATGTTCCCGAGCGTATGTAAAATCATTCGTCCGAATGTCTATTTTATTTCTTTCTGATGCGCAGAATCGAGAAAGTTCAATAACTCGGCGGCAATAAATTCGGCAGCATGTCCATCGCCAAAGATGGCCGGAAATTGGCTTGGCGGATTCTGAATAAATGCCTGATAGGCTTCTGCCAATCTTTCTTTATCCACATCGCAAAGCTTTGCAGCGCCCAAACTTACCAATTCTTCCCATTCTGTTTCGGGGCGAGCAATTAAACACGGTTTCTGAAAATAAAAAGCTTCTTTTTGAACGCCTCCCGAATCGGTTAAAATGAGTTTTGCGTTTTGCTCCAATTGAATCATATCCAAAAAAGACAATGGCTCAATCAGTTTTATGTTTTCGCAATTTTGCAATTTGAGCAATTTCAGATCGTTTTTTTCCAATTGTTTCCATGTTCGGGGATGAATTGGGAATACGATCGTTTCATCCTTTTCGTTGGCCAAAAAGAGCAGACCATCAAGGAGAGCGTCCATTCGTTGTGGAACATCGGTAGTTGTGTTTCGATGAATGGTAGCCAAAATAAATTGATTTTTCGTCAACATCAATTCTTCCAGAATAAGCGATTTTTCCTTCGCCAAGGTTGAAAAATACAAACTATTGTCGAGCATAATGTCGCCACAATGATAAACCTTGGGATGATCTGCACTGATACGATGCGTCTGATTTAATTCAAATCCTTCGCGCTTTAAATTTTCGACTCCTGTTTTTGTAGGACTAAAAAGCAATGTAGAACAATGATCGGTCATAATCCTATTCACTTCCTCGGGCATCGATTTGTTGAAAGAGCGCATTCCTGCTTCAATATGAGCCAATGGAATATTGAGTTTTGAGGCGGCCAATGCTCCGGCTACCGTAGAGTTTGTATCGCCATAAACAATGAGTAAATCCGGTTTTTCGATCTGCAACACATTTTCAAGATTGATGATCATTTGAGCTGTTTGGCTTCCTTGTCCGCCACCTTCAATTTCAAATTGATAATCGGGCAACGGAATATGGAGTTGTTCAAAAAAAATGGCCGACATATTAAAGTCGTAATGTTGACCAGTATGAACGATCAATTCTCTTATTTGCGGATAATGCTGAAATGCACGACTCAAAGCAGCCGCTTTGATAATTTGAGGACGAGCACCAACAACAGTAACAATTTTATACATGGGAATAAGTTGATTTAAAAATGCGAATTTAGGAAAAATAGAAAGCGGTTTTAACTGAGTAAGTTTTCATCGGCAAAACTGAAATAGTTCTCGTTTCCAAAAATCAAATGATCAAGCACTGAAATTTCGAGTGTCTTGCCGGCTTGCACAATTTTTTTTGTGAGTTGAATATCTTGTTCGCTGGGTTTCAGGTTTCCCGATGGATGATTGTGGCAAAGAATAAGAGAGCTTGCTTGCTCGTCGAGCGCCATTTTAAAAATTTTTTTCGGATCGGCTACTGTTCCTGCCAATCCGCCTTCGCTAATTTTCCGTTTGCTCAACACTTGATTGTTTCGTTTGAGCAGAATAATCCAAAATTCTTCAAAATTTTGATCGGCCAAATCAGCATAAAGCAGTTCGAAAGCATCCTTGCTGCTTTTTATCGATTTTTGTTCTATCGCTTCGCTCGAACGCCTTCGTCGGCCGAGTTCCAATGCCGCAATGATATTCACCGCTTTGGCTTCGCCAATGCCTTTGTATTTTTGCAAATCATTGATACTAAGCGAAGATAAAGTGATTAAATTATTTTGATTGTCGGCCAAAATCCGCTGTGAGAGCTCTACAGCCGTTTCGTTTCGGCTTCCCGACCCAATAAGGATTGCCAATATTTCCGAATTGCTTAAACTTGCTTTTCCTTTTAGCATGAGTTTTTCACGCGGTCGATCTTCCTCTGCCCAAAACTTGATGCTTGTTCCACTTGGGTAATTCATTTGCGTATTTTTTGAAGAGAAAAAAAAGAGAAATGGGATTAAATCTTAATTTTGAATTCCAAAGATAAACAATGTACAAGTAAAAACAAAAAAGCCAATCGAAAAAATCGATTGGCTTTTCAAAAATATTTTTCTTAAAACTAAGCTAAAGCATTGATATGCTTAGTCAATTTTGATTTCAGATTACCTGCTTTGTTTTTGTGAATGATCGACCGTTTGGCGTTTTTGTCAATCAACGATAGCACCGATGGCAATTGATTAGCAGCTTCCGCTTTGTCGCTCATGCTTCTTAACTGTCTGATTGCATTACGCATAGTACGAGCAAAATATCTGTTTTCTAACTTGTGTGTTTCAGCTTGTCTGATTCTTTTGATTGATGATTTATGATTCGCCATGCTTTATCTATTTATTAAATTCGAATAAAATTCTATATTTCGGGCTGCAAAATTAATATAAAATTGGGAATTAGCAAACATTGATTGGCTTTTTATAAATATTTTTTTTGTGCTATCAGATATAAATCAACAGTAGCGAAAAAGACATCTACATCCGTCGATTTATTCGATTCAATTTTGATTTTCGAAAAACCCCCTTTCCAACAAAATGGAGTACTTACTAGTAGGTTTTGTTGTAAGGTTTTCCAATTAGAGCTTGGATTTTTAAGAAATTGGAATAAATCGGACGAAGTCAATAAATGATAACGAATATTAATAGCCATAGTTGAATATGCCCACTTGTTTGTACTTTTCGTTGTATTAATCGGGCACAAAACCTTCACCGCTTTTATGCATTATTGTATAAGACAAGGTACTTCCAACTCTTATGCTTTTTGGCTGTCCAACAAATAAGTCTGTAATCAATAAAGCTCAATACTTAATAAAAGACGGGTTGACAGAAAAATTTTGTCGATTAGTTCATATCTAAATTGTTTTGAGAGAATTACAATTTTTACGATGGCAAGGGATATATTCTATTGAATTTTTCTCTTGCTAGATTTTTTTTATCGGACACAAGTGATTTACATTCTGTATTTTTGTTTAACCAGATTAAATTTTATTGAAGATATATGATTTTTTGTATCTTTATTTTGTGGAGTTGTGCAAGTCTAAAACACGTGATTTGAAAATATATTTTACGATAATACTCATCGTTTCTGCCTTTATTGTCAAAGCCCAACTGAAGCCCGAAAATAAGGCAAAGATTGATTCGCTGAAGCAACTGATTGATACTTCAACTATCGATTCCATTGTTGTTAAAGCATATATTGGATGGGATAATATTATATATTCAACCGACCCTAAACTTGATCTTGAGCTTAACCAAAAAATAGAGTCTTTGTGCAATAAGAATCTAGAAAAGAATATTAGCAAGAATGAAAGACGATTTTTTCAAAATTCTTTATCAATATCTCTTGGAAATATTGGACTGATCTATCAAAATCAGAATGATTTCGCTAAATCTTTAGATTATCAATTTCGAAGTATGGAATTAGATAAGGAAATAGGCAATAAAAAGGGAGTTGCGTTTTCGCTTTTTAACATTGGTCAAATTTATGTAAATCTCGGTGAGTACTCAAAGGCAATTGAGTTTCACTTGCAAAATATTAAACTTAATGAAGAAATAGGAGATAAAAAAAGAGTCGCTAATTCTTTAAATAGTATTGGTAATATATACAGAATTGAAAATGACTACATTAAAGCTCTAGACTACCAAACCCGTAGTTTAAACATAAGAAAAGAAATTGATGATAAATACGGCATGGCTATTTCCTTGAACGATATTGGGATTATATATGATAATCAAGGTTTCTACCCAAAAGCAATTGAGAATTTTTCAAATAGTTTGAAAATAAACGAAGAGCTTGGAAATAAAGAGGATATTGCCAATACTCTTAATAATATTGGGATTATTTACAAAAACCAAGGCAATCAGGCTAAAGCAATCGACTATTATTCAAGAAGTTTAAAAATAAGAGAAGAAATTGATGATAAAAAAGGCATTGCAACTTCGCTTAATAACATTGGGCTAATTTATCACGAACAAGAAGATTATGAAAAGGCATTAGAATATTATAATAGGTGTTTACAATTAAATGAAAAAATAGAAGATAAACAAGGTATTGCAACTTCTTTGAATAACATAGGACTAATTTATCACGATCAAAAAAATTATGATAAAGCATTGGATTATTACTCCAGATGTCTGAAATTGAAAGAAGAAATTGGAGACAAGAAAAGTATTGCCACTTCTTTAAATAATATTGGAACTTTCTATAACGATCAAGGGAACTACGAAAAATCAATTGAATATCAAACGAAAAGCTTAAAAATTAGAGAAGAAATTGGAGATAAAAAAGGTATTGCGACTTCTTTAAATACTATAGGTCTTATATATAAAAATCAAGGCAAATTCACAAAAGCCATTAACTATGGCGAGCGATCTCTATCTATAGCCCGGGAAATTGGTGCACCAAATGAAGCGGCTGAAGCGGCTAATGCATTATTTAAGGTCTATAAAGAGGTTAATCAAAATAAAAAAGCCCTTGAAATGTATGAACTATATATTACACTCAAGGACAGCATTGATAGCGAAAAAAATCGCAAGGAAGTAATTCGTCAAGAATATAAATACCAATATGAAAAACAGGCTGTTGCCGACAGCATTAAAAATGAAGAGCTCCAAAAAGTAAAAGATGCACAACTTGCTGCACAAAGAGCAGAAAATAAACAGCAAAAAATGAAGTCCTATTTCTTATATGTGGGATTGTTTTTTACTCTATTTTTCGGAGCATTTATTTTTAATCGATTTAGAATAACAAAAAGACAGAAGGGAATTATTGAAAGTCAGAAAAAACAAGTGGATATGGCTTTTAATAAACTTGACGAAAAAAATCAAGAAATTCTTGCTTCAATAAATTATGCAAAGCGTATTCAATCGGCGATTCTCCCTTCCGATAAACTTATTAATGAATACCTTCCTGATTCCTTTGTTCTTTACAAGCCCAAAGACATTGTGGCAGGTGATTTCTATTGGCTGGAATATTCAAATGGAACAATTCTATTTGCTGCTGCAGATTGTACCGGTCATGGAGTGCCAGGGGCCATGGTTTCTGTGGTTTGTAACAACGGACTTAACCGTTCTGTGAGAGAATATAACCTTACTAATCCTGGTGAAATACTTGATAAAACTAGAGAAATTGTCATTCATGAATTTGAAAAAAGCGAAGGTGAAAATAGCTATGGTGAAGTAAGAGACGGGATGGATATTGCTTTATGTTCTTTAAATGGCGACAAACTTTACTATGCAGGCGCATACAATCCACTGTGGATAATTAGAAAAGGGATATTACTTGAAGCAAAAGCCGATAAGCAACCCATTGGCAAGTTTGATAAGCAGATACCGTTTACTACACATTGTTTTGATCTCGAAAAAGGCGATACTATATACCTGTTTTCCGATGGTTACGCCGACCAATTTGGTGGTCCAAAAGGAAAGAAATTCAAAACAAAAGCATTTCTCGATTTAATACTCTCTATTCAAAATGAACCAATGCCAAACCAGAAGTTATTACTCAACGAAGCATATGAAAACTGGAGAGGAAATCTTGAGCAGATTGATGACGTCTGTGTTATTGGAGTAAAAATTTGAGAATGTGTACTTTAAAAATAATTTCTGTTTTTGCAAGCACTTCTTAATTTGCAAAAAAGTCCCATAAGTTTTTTGTCAAAATAATAAGAGGAGATAACGATTATCCCCCCTTATTAAAAATACGATTGTAAAACAACTTCTTTACTAAACTTTAATCTCTATTAATCTTAAATGTATAGATTGAAGAAACTGTTTCAAGATTTACAATATACATACCTGCCGGTAAGTTGCTAATATCAATTTTTAATGTGCGGTCGGTAGGAATGACTACACTTTCTTGGGAAAGTATGGCTCCTAAAAGGTTTCGTACAATCAAAATTGCTTTAGTCTCATTTCCCGGAGCAATCACACTAAACTGACCGCTTGTTGGATTAGGATAATAAATCACTTCATTGGTTAGATCGAAATTTTCAACACCTAAAGCGTCTGTAATTTGGAACATACGCGGTTCACTAAATTCAGAACCGGCAAAGGATGCATCAATAGCCTGAACAGACCAATAATAGGTTCCGTAGGGCAGACGTAAACGCCAAGTCAAATTATGCTCCGCATTCCCTTTTACAGCAGATTTGCGTGTACCATTTGAATTAGAATTAGAAGACATAATATCTTCTCCACCAGGGGCTTTACCTACTTTAAAAGAATAAGTTACTCCGCCTGTTGGGGTGTGGTCATCAATTGATGATTTCCAAGAGAACTCGACGGGAACGCCATCTGGAGTGATGGCTGCGCCATCTACCTTTCTGGGTTCGTTTGGCTCTGGCGTTGCAGGAGCTTTATTTAAAGTGTACATATCCTCCAATTGAGCCTTAAATCCATCATCTATTTTGGAAAGTTTAGTTGTGCCGAGTGCTGCGACGGCAGCCGATTGATTTCGAACATTCACATACGCTCTAAAAATATAGATACCTAATTCTGTTCTGCTTTCGCCGGAAATAGAAAAGTCCAAATCGCCGTCCCCTTCCAGATCACCAAATTCAACTTCAGCATCAATGATATCACTTACATCAAATAAACTATTAACAAAATGATTATTTAAAGGATCAAACTCACTTAAATTAGTAACTTTTCCTTGTCCTTCAACAACTCCGGAATACAATAAATCGCTAAAGCCATCGCCATTAAAATCACCCAAATCTAATTTACCTAACCGCATCGGAGTCAAACCTGAATTTATGAGAAGAGGCCATGTTGTAATTCCTTCATTTAGCTTATTCACATAGACTTCAAAGACATCTCCCGAAATACTGGTTCCGGTAATCACTAAATCCAAATCACCATCGCCATCAAAATCGATTAAATCACTTGTTCCATCTATAGTTGCAACGATATTATTCTCCGTATTCACGAATTGATAACTTCCACCCATTTCGGTTAAGTTTTCATAAAGGAAACTTTGATAGCCAAGCGTTGGATTAAATCCGCTCATAATAAGATCAATATCTTGGTCATTATCGATATCTCCTAAATCAAATGATGCCGAATTTAATGAAGTTATTTGCGCTGAAACATCCGTTTTAACAAACGATGGAGGGATTGAATTCTTATTATATTCATAAATATAAAATTTCAATTTTCCGGATGATAAACTACTAGACAATCCAATTAATATGACCTCTGCCTGTCCGTCGTTGTTTAAATCTGCAATCCTTCCTTGGGCTTTATATAATCCAATGTCGATATCGGATTGTATATAGTCAGAGCCATTGCTTAGAAACAATCTTAAATTATAGGTGTTGTTCCAAGAAAAATTGTTAATTAAAATATCGCCAATTCCGTCGCCATTAACATCACCGGTTTCAACATCTGTGATCCTATCTACATAAATTGAATTTGAGTTCATATTAATCAACCGAATTCCATCAAATTTTAATAACTGCACACCTCCATTGATGGAAGAACCATAGATTAAATCCATATCGTTGTCATTATCAAGATCGGCAAGTTTTATGACAGGACTCTTAACGGCATTGATTCTTCTATCAATTATGCCGCCTTGATTTAAAATTTTCCAATCATAGGTTAAGATAAACGATTTTTCTTCGGAAAATATTCCTCCTTTTAATCCTTGGTCGATTGCTTGCAGCGACCAATAATAAATTCCCGGGTCTAATTGAGTTTCAAAGAAATTGGTGTAAATAGGTGCGGGTTTTGAAATAAGTCTTCTTCCAGTTATTAAATCACTTTCTGTATTTGACAGCTCAGTTCCGCCAGGAGTCGTTCCCAATCGTAGAACGTAGCCTAAATCAACAGAAAAATCATCGATTGGATTATCCCAAGAAAAACGTACCTGACCATTTCCTATATCTTCCCAATCTAAGCCAGTTATTTTAGACGGAGGCGCATTCTTCTTATTTACTGTTTCTGCTTCATACAATATTGTTTTTGCGCCTTGATTATCTACTCCTGTTAAAAATAGATCTAAATCGCCGTCCATATCATAATCTACCCAGCTGGCGGTGGAATTTCTCAGCCCCATCAATTGAATTGAAGATTCTCTGAAGCTTCCGGAAGAATTCTGTAGGAATAGTTTGGTAATAGGAACTCCGTCTGCATTTTCTCCTGTAAATAAAAGGTCGTTCAAACCGTCATTATCAAAGTCCGCAGCAGAGATATCACCATCTTTAAGCTTTGGAAATAGATTTAGAGCAGTAGGATCCATAATATTTTGAAAATTGGATGCTGATAAAATTATATTACCATTATTATCAACCCCACTAAAAAGAATAGAAAGCCGTGTGGAAGGAGTGCTTTGAAATTTTGCAACTTCTATAGTGGAATTTTTTAATGGAGAATAATTATCATAGTAATAATCACTTGACCCAACAATGTACGTATTGTATTTAATTCCACCTACTGGTCCTCCAGATGAATTCTCTCCGCTGTAGATAATGTCATTATCACCATCCAAATCAATATCTACGATTTTTAAATCACCATTAATAAAACCGGGCCAATTCCAAGTTTCTATAGCGGTTTCCTTAATAAATATATTTTGGTTATTTTCTCTATAATAGATGTAAAAGACAAATTCTTCCGCATCGTTAATACCAGAAATTGCCAGATCAATATCTCCATCGTTATCTAAATCGCCCCAGGCCATTTTGCTTGAGAATAATTGTGGAAGACCGTAATCGTCTGTAGGTTCAAAAACACCTGCATTGTTCAGATAAAGTTTTGTAACAGCTTGCTCGCTGTAACCAGAAACAACTAAATCCAGCCATCCATCTTTATTGATGTCAACCCATGAAATATCACCGTCAAATTGTTTCATGAAATTATAACCGATATTAACAAATGTTCCATTTTGGTTCTGATAAACAGCGGTTACTGCTCCTAACGTAGGGCTTGAACCCATAACAGCAACATCTAAATCTCCGTCCCGATCGTAGTCTCCCCAAGCTACGGCTCCGTTTGTTAATCCAACAAAAGGACTCGATTGAAGCGTTAGGGTTTTCCTATTATCAAGGATAGTTATTGTTTGTTCTGCAATGGAATTTAGATTGGCGTTCGTTCCTGACTTCACGCCTAAAAAAATCGTTTCATTGCCTTCGTCGTTCAGGTCATCTTCAAGACCTTGTATAGAGAGTTTACTTTCTGTTTCTCCGGCTTTTAGAATAATTCGAATTATATTTTCATATTTTTGAATACGATAATTATCTCGATCAGCAACATAAATATTTCCGGCCAAATCCACAAAAGCATCTTGTGGGTAGCTTAATTGATTGGAAGCTGAGCCTTGGCCAAATCTTCCTCCTGCAACAGTAACTCCCTCAATTGCACCGGCTGCCCATTTCTGAATGCGATGATTTTGAGTGTCTGCAATATAAATGCTCCCTGCTACATCTACAAAAACAGATTGTGGGTTTGATAATTGACTAGCTCCTGATCCCCAACCATATCCTGCTACCGTAATTCCTGAAGTTGCATTGGGTGCCCATTTTTGAATTCGAGAATTCCAAGAATCCGCAATATAGATGTTCCCTGCTAAATCCACAAAAACATCTTGAGGTCCTGATAATTGATTAGAAGCTGAGCCTTGACCATTTCCGCCTGCCACAATAATTCCGTTTGCTACACCGGGTGCAAATTTCGAAACACGATGATTATCTTGTTCAGATACATAAATGTTCCCGGCTAAATCAACAAAAACGCCTGAAGGATAAGATAATTGATTGGCTGCCGATCCATTCCCATTTCCTCCAGCTACTGTTGTTCCAGTTGTTGCTCCAACCGCCCATTTTTGAATACGATGATTGTTCCGATCAGATACATAAATATTTCCGCTTAAATCAACAAAAATATCACTTGGACCAGCAAATTGATTGGCTTCTGAACCCCAACCATTGCCTCCGGCAACAGTAGAGCCAACTGAAGACTCAGGGGCAAATTTTTGAACTCGAGAATTATTTTCCTCCAAGACATAAATATTTCCTGCCAAATCTACAAAAACACGATTTGGGTATATTTGACTAAAATATAAGCCTCCTATTACCGTAGTACCGTCTCCTTTGCCTATAAAGTCAGCTGCGTAATCCAAATCATAGAGTGCAGTTCCTTTTGGTTCAAAATCAATAATTACATCTTTTCGGGTTGGAGTTGTAAGTGAAAGCGTGATATCCAAACTTTCATGTTCGGCAATAGTAGTTCTGGTGGCTACAATGGAAACATTTTGATCCACATAACTTTCAATATTAAGTAAAGGTATGCTGCCACTTACAATTGCATTTTCGGTGGATACAACATTGGTTACAATAGTTTCAATTCCCTCCTCATTTAACTCGTCTTCCATTCCAATAATCGTTAGTTCCCCTTCTGTTTCACCAGCCGCCACCACTATTTGAGGTGAAATTTGAACTTTTTGAATGCGATGATTTCCATAGTCGGCAACATAAATATTTCCCAAATTATCAACGACTGTGCCTTGTGGAGAACTTAATTGATTGGCATTTGAGCCTTGCCCATTGCCTCCGGCTACAGTAATCCAACCTAAACCGTTAGGCGACCACTTTTGAATTCGATGATTTCCTTGATCTACTCCATAGATATTACCCGAAGCGTCTCTAAAAAATTTGGTAATCCAGCCGTTCAAACTCGTAAGAGTGGTTCCCGAACTTGTATTGGGAGCCCATTTTTGAATACGGTAATTATTCCCATCCAGAATATATATATTTCCATCAGAATCAACAGAAACACCGGAAGGATAGTTTAATTGATTGAGTGCCAACCCCTGATTATTTCCACCGGCAACAGTTGTTCCCGTTGTTGCTCCCGAAGTCCATTTCTGAATTCGATGAT
>DMBV01000027.1 GCA_003445975.1 Bacteroidales bacterium | reverse complement strand
ATAACATGCGCGTCCACCCCTTCAAAAACGAGGTCTTCGCCCACTCTGTCGAAACCTTGATGTCCGGGCGTTTTGTTTTTGGATTTTACCAATTCAAATTGAAATTCGCTTTTTGGGGTATCCCATTTCAAGCCCCTAAAACCGTCGATATCAGCCTCTGTTTGAGCAAGCAAAAAAAAAGGAAGACAAAATACCATCAACATAAAAAAGTTCTTTTTCATATTTAATTTGATTTAAATGAATACGAATTTACATCAATCAGAAAGCCGTTTTCATCCATTTTTCAAAAAAATAATTCAAAAAGGAAGTTGTATTTCGAAAACCTGAGGGCGAAAAATTATTTCTTTGGATACCAATCCAAAATACGCACTTCCATTTTCGGGTTTTCGGCGGCTACCAATGTCTTGAATTTATCTAAATCGCTAAAACCGCCCTGACTTCGGAAATGGTATGGATACACTACTTTAGGATGGATTGTGAGAATGGCTTTTGCTGCATCTTCAACATTCATTGTATAAGGCAAATTCATGCATAAAAATGCCAGATCGATATTTTTCAAGTCTTTCATTTCCGGAATATTTCCGGTATCTCCGCTGATGTAGATGCGCTTGTTGCCAAGCGAAATCACATAACCATTGCCAACTCCTTTGATATGAAAAGGCTTTTCAATTATCGGAAAATTATAAGCAGGAACAGCTTTCACGGTCATTTCCAAAAGTATTTTTTCTTCGCCGTTGCCAAGAACAATTAGTTTTTCCTTGAATTTTTCGTCCCATTTATCTGCCACTTCTTGCGTTACAATGGTTGGCGCTTGAAAAGTTTGGATGCCCTCGAGTGTTTTCAGACTAAAATGATCGCCATGAGCATGCGTAATTAAAACCAAATCGGGTTTTGCAAAGGCAGCATAATCGGCCGCATTTCCTACCGGATCGATATAAATATTCAATCCATTCCACTGCCAAACCATGCTGGCATGCGAAATAGGATAAATGACGAGCTTGCCTTTTTTTGTATTCCAAATTTCTTGAGCCGAAAGACTAAGAATGGATAACAAAAAGATTGCGGTGCTAAAAATGATTTTTGTTTTCATCGAAATACAGATTGATTTGCCAAAAATAGCGAAAATGAATGAGCACCATCAAATACCCATTTAAATTCTCTGTATCAGAAAATACAATTTAATTGAGCTTAATAAAATTATATATAATCGTCCCTTTTTGAATTTCCGGTGCGCTTGCATCGGCAGCAAAAACAGCTCTTAAGGCAGCTTGTACAGCGGTATTTTGTAAGTTGATATCGGAAACGGTGGTGCCTTTTTGCAAAACTTGTGCCCGAACAACATTTCCGTTTTTATCAACCCAGATATCCACATTTACTCTTCCTTGATCGTTCGAATTGTAAGTAGGTTTTGGAAGTGTGCTCGCTTTTCTATTTCCCAAATTGTAGGAAATTCCCTCCGCACCACCTATTCCTCCGGCTCCACTGTAGTTTGTGGCCGTTGGCGTTCCATTCGGAATGCCTTTGTCGCCTGTTTGCTGGTCGTTTCCTTCCGACGAACCCGGCTTTTTCCCAGAATAGAGCAGTCGTGTATCTACAGTGGGTTTTGGTTCGGGTTTGGGTTCCGTTTTTACCGGCTCTTTTTTAATTTCGGGTGCTGGTTTTTTTTCTATTTCTTTTTTCGGCTGTGGTTTGGTGGCTATTTTCGGGGCTTCTTCCGAAATCTGATCCACTACTTCCTCAGGAGCATCGTTTACAGCCGTTTGTTTTGAGTTTTCGGCCGGTGGTGGAGCCAACGTATTTTCTTGGAGTTGGATTTCGCCCTGACCAATTTCCGAATTTCCCACATTCACTTCTACGCCTTCTTCTTTGGGCAAAGGCAAAGGCGTTTTGAGCGCAAGAAAGAACAACGACAAAATCAGCAAAGCATGAAACAAAATGGTTCCAATCCCTGCTTTGATTCTATTGTTGGTTTGCTCGCTCATGAAAATTTATTTTGCTGGCTTGGTGGCCAAAATAACTTTGTGCTTTTGTCCGTTTTTCTCGTTGATGCCATTTACCGCATCAATCACACTCACAACATATTGAACCGGAACACTTTTGTCGCTTCTTAGAACGACGGTTCCGTCGGAATAGGCTTTCAATTGAGCGGTCAAAACTTCTTGCAATCTACTTTCTTCGATGCGCTGAGTATCTAAAAAATAATTGAATTGATCGTCGATATAAATCGTTACGTTTTGCTTGGCCATGGTTTTGCTGCTGCTGCTTGGCAAGAGCAATTTAATGGCGTTTGGACTGACAAGCGTAGAGGTAATCATAAAAAATATCAACAGCAAAAACACCAAATCCGACATGGCTGCCATATTGAATTCAACTCCTTTTTTATTTCGCGCTTTAATTGCCATAATCGGAAGGTTTAGTTTGAAGGCTCATTCAAAAGATCCATGAAATCGCTGGCGTGTGCTTCGAGCAAAAAAACCAATTTTTCAATTTTCGCAACCAAAATATTGTACATTACATAGGCCATAATTCCAACAATCAAGCCGCCTACAGTGGTAATCATGGCTTGATAAATTCCAGATGAAAGAAGTTGAATATCGATGTTGTTTCCAGCCATCGACATATCATAAAAGGCCACAATCATTCCAATGACAGTACCTAAAAAACCCAACATGGGAGAAATGCTTGCCACAGTGGCGATGGTTCCTATGTTTTTTTCCAAACGGGAAACTTCTATATTTCCTACATTTTCGATGGCCGCATTGATGTCGTTGAGTGGTTTTCCGATGCGGCTCAAGCCTTTCATAATCAGGCGCGCCATGGGCGTGTCTTCGCGTTTGCAAAGCTCGATGGCTGTTTCAATTCGGCCTTCGTGAATATTGTCGCGAATGATATTCATGAAATTTTTGTCTTCTTTAGAATTGCGCGAGAGGGCAATATAGCGATCGATAAAAATATAAACGCTTAGGAGCGAGAGCAGACCGAGAACGACCATAATCCAGCCTCCTTTTACTGCTAAATCGATCACCGAAAGGCTTAAGAAATCGGCTTTGCCGGCCGCAACACCCTGAGAACCGGCCACTGCATTTTGTACTGCGCCGGAAACTTGAAGTAAAACACTAAGTATCATTCTTGTCTGTATTTAATTCAATAAAATTAGATAATCTAAAGGCAAAGCCTTTCGAAAGAGATTTCATTTTTAAACATAAAGTTGTTAATACAGAAACTCGAAATAAAAAAATATATTGTGTAAACTTCGAAGAATCAGAGCTGAAAGCTACGCAAAAATACCGGCAGTAGCTGTGGATACAAATGAGCGGCAATATAGACGGCCACAAACAGAGCGATTCCGATAAAAAAGAACCCTGCGGCCAAAAGATTCTTTTCTTTTGCTAATAAATACACGCCAAATACAATGGACAGAAAACCGATGAGAATGAGTGCTACGATCATCCGCGTAGGAATACAAATTGATTGGAATTACTCTGGGCTTCGGAAAAATAATAGCCTTCCGTATCGAAATGTTTCAGTTCTTCAGGCGTTTTCAGCTTATTTTGCAAGATAAAGCGACTCATCAGCCCGCGGGCTTTTTTTGCGTAAAAACTGATAATTTTATATTCGCCATGGCTAAAGTCTTTGAATACCGGGGTAATAATATCCGCGCTTATTTCTTTAGTATTTAGACTTTTAAAGTATTCGTTCGAGGCAAGATTTATCAATACCTGATCGCCTTGCGCGGCCACGGCCTCATTTATTTTTTTGCTTAATTTGTTTCCCCAAAAGGAATACAAATCTTTGAATTTCGGATTCACTAACTTCGTTCCCATTTCCAAGCGATAAGCTTGCATCAAATCCAGAGGACGCAGCACGCCATACAGGCCGCTCAAAATGCGCAAATGATCTTGAGCAAAAAGAACATCTTCTTGCGAAAAACTCTCGGCATCCATTCCGGTATATACATCGCCCTGAAAAGCAAACAAGGCTGGTTTGGCATTTTGGTCTGTAAACGGAGTGTTCCATCTCACATATCGATCCTGATTGAGATGAGCAAGATTTGGGCTTATTCCCATTAGTTCGGCCAGTTGTTTGGCCGAATATTTTCGAAGTATTGAAACCAGTTTTTTGGCTTCCGCTAAAAAATCGTTGGTGCTGAATTTGGCAACCATTTCGGTTTTCTCAAAATTGAGTGTTTTCGCCGGTGAAATAACAATGAGCATTTCGATTTGTTGAGTTCAGTTTTGGTGCAAAGAAAAAGAAAATTTTGAATTTCTTGTCGATTATTTGTATTCTTTATAAATCCTCCGGTGAAAAAAATAGGCGGCAAAAAAACTGCTTATCAATCCGAAACCAAATAAAACGAGTGGTTTTATCAAAAATTCCATCCACGAATTGTCGCGACCCAAGACATCGTAAAAGCCCTGAATTGCCCAGTAATTGATAGAAACCATAGCCGCTTTTTGCAAAAAATCGGGCATCAAAAAGAGCGGAATCATACTGCCTCCAATCGCCGACATAAGAATGATTACGATGGTATATATTGATTCCACTTGTTTTTGCGTGCTTCCCAAAGTAGCAATAAAAGTTCCAAAAGCTGTTGCGGCAAAAGCGGTGCTAAGAACCATTATTATCAATCCAAACGGATTGAAGAAGAGATTTAATCCGAAAACAAAATACGAAAACAGCAATAAGACACTTATCTGTATCAAGGCCACCAGATAAGCGGAAAGCATTTTGCCAAAGAGAAAAGAGTAAGGTGATAGGGTGCTAAACAGTATGCGTTTGAGCGTTCCGTTTTCTTTTTCCTGTAAGATGGAATTTCCCATTCCGGCCATGCTGAACAAGAGCATCATGATCAAAGTTCCGGCAACCGCCTGTATCAAACCCCACCGAATATTTTCCTGAATAGACAAGGCGGTGACTGTAAGTTCAGAGTTGAAAGAAGAGTTTGTGGAAGCTTCATCGCTAAATTCTACATCAATGTCGCGATTGATTTCATCCAAAATTTCTTCGGGCAAGTCGGAATATTTTTGGTTGATAAAACTTTTTACGTGTGCTTTTCCGCCTTTTTCGCCCACAAAACGCATGATGTTCGACATCAGTGCTTTTTGCATGAGGCCGATTTCCATTTTTTTTGCATCGTCGAAGAAGAGCTCCATAGGCGCTATTTTTCCTTGATTCACAGAATCGGCAAAGCCGGAATAAAAACAAAGCAAGGCCGTTCGTTTTCCGCTGAGAACTTTCTTTTTTCCTTCTTCAAAATCAATTAGTTCTATTTCGAGAGCAGGCTCATTCCGTAGATTGGAAATAATTTCGGCGCTCAAAGAAGTATTGTCTTGATCGCAAATGCTTATTTGTTGTGGTTTTGATTTGGCTTTTCCATCAACACCACCATAGATTGCGGCAAATAAACTAATCAGCACTATGGGCAAGAGGAAGCTTAAGAAAAGGGCTTTTTTGTCTTTTCTAAACAGAAGTAAATCTTTTTTGGCAATTTCCCACATCTTTAGCTTGATCTTAGAGTCCTAGTTAAACAGAGATATACTTGTTCCAAATCAACAGGTTGTATGTCAATTTGGTGGATAAGAACAGCATGATCGGCAAACAAACGAACGATTTGACTGAGGTCTTCGGATCGCTTGTTTCCAATGAACTCACATTTTTCGTTCGAGAAGCTTCCTCCCAGCGCCAACGAAGACTGAATGAGAGGCGTATTTTTCAAAAGCTGCATTAATTTATCTTCAATGTTGGCAAATCGAATGCTGATACTTTCTTTTAAGCCGGATTTTTTCTTCAATTCTTCGAAACTGCCCTCCATAAGCATTTCGCCGTGGTCGATAATTCCTATTCTGTCGGAGAGTTTCTCCACTTCTTCCAAATAATGCGATGTGTAGAGGATGGTTTTTCCTTCGTCTTTCAAGGCTTTAAAAATGGAATAAATAAAAGCTCTGCTTTGTGGGTCTATCCCAACAGTAGGTTCATCAAAAAAGAGGATATCTGGATTGTGAACCAGCGCAGCGGCAATATTGATACGGCGTTTCATTCCTCCGCTAAAGGAGGAGATGGCTTGGTTTGAGCGATCGGCAAGATCCATAAAATTCAAAATAGCATCAATCTTCTCATTCAATCCATGAGCAGAAATGCGGTGAATCTTTGCCCAAAAAAGCAAATTTTCTCGGGCGCTCAAGTCGTTGTACAAAGCAATTTCTTGCGGAACAATGCCTATCTTTGCTTTCGTTTGTTTTTTGATCGTTTTAATATCGGTTCCATCCAGAAAAATTTCGCCGGAATCAGGAAGCATGAGCCCTCCCATTAGATTAATGCAAGTGGTTTTTCCGGCACCGTTTGGCCCCAGCAAACTATAAAACTCTCCTTTTTTGATATGAAGGCTAAGTGATTTCAGTGCTTTGATTTCGCCATACGATTTTGATATGTTCCGAACGTCGATCATCAAATAGCCATTTTAATACCGGGAATTGAATTCAGTTCAGCGTATAACTGTTTCATCATCATTTCATCGATAATGCGGACATGAACGGTATAACTGGTGTATTTTCCCTTTTTGCTTTCTTTTTGCCGCCAATTCGAAAAGCGAACATTTAGTTTTACAAAGATTTGTTCACACATAGCTTTGTTGTCGTCGTGGTTGTTGCCCGATATCACTATAATCTTCAAATCGTAGCTAAGCGGGAATTTGAGTTTTTCATTGTTCCCAAACGGACTTTGTGGTGATTGCATGAACATCTGTTTTACATTTCAAAAAAAACTTTGTTATTGAGCACTTATGAGGGCTACTTTCTGGCGTATTTTTTCCCATCGCGTTTCGTCCATTTTTGCGCCAATCACTTCGATCACGTTTCCAGAGAGCAACGCTCCTATTTCGCCGGCTTTTTCAAGGCTCAGCTTGTTCAATAGACCATAAAGAAAACCGCTTGCGTACAAATCGCCCGCCCCTGTTGTGTCTTTGCTGTTTGCTTCTATGATGCCAATTTTTATTTTCTTTCCGTCTTTTTTGATAAATGAACCGTTTTTACCAACTTTAACAACAGCAGTATCCACGAGTTTGGCCATCATTTCCAACGCTTTTTCAGGATCTGTTTCTCCCGTAAAAGCACGCGCTTCTTCTTCGTTGGCAAATAAAATATCGACATATTTTTCGCTCATCTCTTTCAAAAAGGACAGATTTTCTTCCACCACATTGTAGCTGGCCAAATCGAGCGAAACTTTCAGTCCGGCTTCTTTGGCCAATTGCAATGCGCGCTCAATGAGCGCGTGATTTTGAACTAAATATCCTTCGATATGCAGATAATCAAAACCTGCAAAATAGATGGGATTTAAATCGAAATCGGAAAGCTCGACCGAAGCGCCCAAATAAGTGGCAAACGTACGTTCCGAATCAGCACTAATCAAGGCAACGGCTCGTCCACTTTCTGTCTCGCTTTGAATAAACAAGGGCTGTATGCCGCTAGTTGTCATATCTTTCGAAAAGAATTCTCCAAAGGCATCTTTTCCTATTTTACCAATAAAACCACATGAAGCGCCAAGCTTAGCCAATCCGTTTATCGTATTTGCTGCCGAACCGCCGGCAGCTAAACTGGTTTTTAGGTGTTTTGTGCCTTCAACGACTTCGGCCGATTTGTATTTATCTACCAATTGCATGCTGCCTTTTGGTAAACCAAACTGATTTAATAGAGCGTCATCTTCTATTTGGGTCATGATATCGACAAGGGCATTTCCTAAGCCTAAAATTTTCTTTGCTGTACTCATTGTTTTATTTTTGGTTTTTTGTGTTTACAAAATTACTGAAAAAACAGATTGATGAATTCGAGAAATAGTTGGGTAATTTTCGGAAAAAATCCATCCCAAAATTGAATCGAGAATCCTTCAATAGAAAAGTTCGATCAAGATAAAAAGGCAGGCTATTTGTTCCGTTTCAATAGAATCTGCTCTGCAAGCAGCAAATCAATTGCTGTTGTTATTTTGATATTCCATTCGTCGCCTTGAACCAAAAGCACGTCGGCCAATTGGTAATGGTTGAGAATGCTTGCGTCGTCCGTAAAATTGGTTTTTCCTTCTTTGACAGCCAATTGGTATGCTTTTTTTAGCATAGACAGCTCAAATACTTGTGGCGTTTGAATGCGTTTTAGTAGGCTTCTTGTAGGAAATGATTCTGCCATTTCGTTTAGTTTTCCGATTGCGAGCGTATCTGTTGAATCGATGGCGCAGCTCACGGCGGCATTTGTTAACAATCCTTTCATGCAATTGTCCACAAGTTTTTTGTCAACAAATGGACGCGCCGCATCGTGAATAAGAACATTTTGGAAATCTTGATCAAGAAAATCGACCCCAATTTTTACGCTTTGAAATCGTGAATTTCCTCCTGCAACGACTTGTATTTTTTCGTTTTTGCACTTATTTGACACTTCGGCGAGCTTGTGTTTTGGTACAACAAGAATCAGAAAATCAATTTGCGGATAATCTGAAAAAACCGAAAGGCTGTATTGATAAATCTGTTTATCGCCCAAATACAAGAACGGTTTTGGTGTTTCACTGCCAAATCGTTCCGATTTTCCGGCGGCTAAAAGAATGGCAGCGGTTTTCATCGTTTTATTTTTTGAGTAGAAAGAAAGGGAAAAAGATGAGCAAAAGTACAGAACTAAGAACAAGAGCTAGCCCTACCGAAAATTGCTCGGCAATGAATCCGAAAAATACGGCCAAAATAGCTGCCATAGCTGCTTCTAATTGAGAACTGACTGACAGCACGGTCGCATTTATTTGCTGAGCGGAATATTCAGTTATTTTTGTTACTCCGATGGGTTTTCGTATATTTTCGATAATAAAAATGCCGAAAAATAAGAATACAGCCGTAAGCGGACTATTCAAAAGCAATGCGATACCGGACGCCGCTCCAATGGCTATTCCAAAAGCCAGACTAAAATTCAAGGCTTCTTTCTCGCTCCGAAAAAGCGATTGAAACCAAGCCGATTTTTTAGAAGCCAATGACGACAATAAGTAAAGCAAAGTATAGGCAATACCTATCAGCAACGCATTTTGCTGGTCGGTATTGAACTTTTCGACCATCACAACACCCACGCTAAAACTCAAAACAATGGTTTGTAGATAATCTTTCACACTGTTGTAATAAGCAGAAAAAGACGAAAAATTAAAAGCTGCTTTTAACAAAGATTTTTGTTTAAATGCATTCCAGCTTTCGATCGTCAGTCGCCATGCTTCTTTTGTTAGGTCTTTTATGGATTCTGTTGGATGCGATCGATCTAGGCTGCTTGGATAGAGGCTAATGTTTAACAATCCCAACAGATAGGGAATAATGGAAAAGAGGAAAACCATTTCGAGATTGGGATTTAGAATGACGATAAATGCCGCAATAGCTGCAGAAAGGGCAGATCCCATTTGAGAACATGCCCGGGTGCTTCCGTAATAAGCTGTTTTGTGTTTTAGCCACGATTTTTGTTCCAAATAATCGAAGATAAGTGCTTTGTGTGTTCCGGAGCGAAAGCTTTCGCCAAAAGAAAAGATCAACATGGCGGCAGCCAACATCCAAAAAGTTTGTCCCCAATAAAACACCAAAAAGGAGATTAAATAAGCAATGTAGGAGTAGGCCAAACTTTTTTTCCGACCAAAAGCATCGGCAAAAATCCCACTTGGAATTTCCGTTAAAACAAATCCCATTTCGCGAATAGCATATAGCAAACCGATATCGAAATAATTAAATCCTTTCGAAAGAAAAAACAACAGCAAAAACGGATCGAAAAAGCGAAGGTTTTTCAAAAAACCATACGCGCAAAATTGATAATATTGTTTGTCTTTGACCGGAATCATGTTGTTGAATCTCTAATTCGAGTTGCTAATTTAGAGATTTAAGCTAGTCCATCGACGAAAATAGCTTAAATTAGCTGCATTAAAACTGCTGTATGGAATGGAAAATATACACCAAAGGAGGCGATAAAGGCGAAACAGCTTTGATAGGCGGAACACGTGTTCCTAAATTTCATCAGCGAATAGAAGCCTATGGAACCATCGATGAGCTTAAATCTTATCTTGGATTGATTCGCGATTTATCTGAAAACCAGTCTGTTCGTGCTATTTTATTCGAAATTCAAGATCGGCTTTTTACGGCCGAAAGTTTAATTGCGGCAGATTCTGTGGAATCGGCCGAACGATTGCCAAAGCTCTTGGAAGAAGACGTGGAGCTGCTCGAAAAAAGCATCGATCAAATGAACGAAACATTGCCATCGCTTTCCAGTTTTATTATGCCGGGTGGACATCCGCTTGCTTCGCATGCTCATATTGCCCGAACAATTTGCCGGCGAGCCGAAAGGCTTACGATTAAAGCATCCCGGGAATTTAGTTTCGACCCATTGTGCATAAAATATTTAAATCGCCTTTCTGATTTTTTATTTGTTTTAGCACGGAAATTTGCCCACGAACTTGGCGGCAATGAAGTGTTTTGGAAACCCAGAATTTGATAACGAGACAAAAACATTCGACATTAAAACTTTAGATAAAACAGCAAATGATTCTTTGTCCCACAATTAAATTGATTGCATTTGATGCCGACGATACGCTTTGGGTAAACGAACCGTTTTATCGGGAAACTGAAAAAAAATTCACACAGCTTTTGGCCGATTATCTACCCGAAGAGCAAGTGAGTCAACAGCTGTTCGAAACGGAAACCAAAAATATTCAACAGTATGGATATGGCGTGAAAGGATTTGTGCTTTCCATGATCGAAACAGCTTTGAAAATAACGAATGATAAAGTAGAGGCAAAAATAATTCAGCAAATTTTGAATTTAGGAAAGTCGCTCATTCGTCCACCAATGGAACTGTTGGAAGGTGTAGAGCACACACTTCAAAACCTGAATATGTTGGGATTGACTTTGGTTTTGGCCACAAAAGGCGATTTGCTTGATCAGGAGCGGAAGCTGGAAAGATCGGGGCTGGCTTCTTGTTTTCATCACATCGAAATAATGAGCAACAAAAACGAGACAGATTATTTAAGGCTGCTGAACCGACTGAATATTTTGCCAAGTGAGTTTTTGATGATTGGAAACTCGGTAAAATCCGACATTCTTCCGGTTTTGGCTATTGGTGGATATGCTGTTCATGTTCCGTATCATACCACTTGGGCACACGAAATGGTCGTCAATAACGAACAAAATCACGATAAATATTTGGAAATAAGTTCGATTTCAGGAATTTTAAATTTAATTCGTGAAAATGAGAACGCTTTTTTAATAAATTTGAACAAGGAAAATAGGCAAAGCCAAAGAGTATGCTAAAAAAAGTAGTTTCCATTCTTTTCGTTTTCTTTTGGTTTATTCCCAACTATAGCTGGGCGCAAGACAAAGAAATCGCTTTCGACTATACCAAAAACCTCGAAATCTACGGCAATCTGATTAAAACTCTCAAAATGTCGTATATCGACAGTCTGGATTTTAGCAAACTGAACAAAACCGCCATCGATGCTTTGCTCGCCGAGCTCGATCCTTATACCGTTTTTATTCCCCAATCTGAGAAGGAAAATTTTGAATATATCCGCACCGGCGAATATGGCGGCGTGGGCGTTTCTGTGGCGAAAAACAAGCACGACAATGTTTATATTTCCAACTTGATGCCTGGTCAGCCTGCCGAAAAAGCCGGATTGTTGATTGGCGATAAGATCTTAAAAATAGATGGCCGCGACACAAAAGATATGACCAACGACGACCTTGCAGCCATTTTTAAAGGAATTCCGGAACAGCCATTTAGATTGACTGTGGAGCGATTTGGAGAAAGCGGAACAAAGGAATATTTGCTGACACGTCAGAAAATTAAAGTTCAAAACATTGCTTTTTCAGCTTTGCTCGATCATTCAATCGGCTATATATCGCTTCGACTATTTGCTGCCAATTCGGCCAACGATTTCTTAAATGCTTTTTTAGATTTAAAAGCGCAAAATATCAAAGGATTAATTATTGATTTGAGAGGAAACGGAGGTGGCTTGATTATAGAAGCCGTACATTGTTTGAATGCGTTTATGCCGCGTGGGATCGAAGTGGTGAAAACAAAAAGTCGCGTAGAACGCAATGATTACACCTACCGTACGCAACGGCCACCCATTGATATTGCGATTCCTTTGGTTTTTTTAGTTGACGAATTAAGTGCTTCGGCTGCCGAAATAATGGCCGGTGCTGCGCAAGACTTCGACCGCGGAATTTTGATTGGACAAAATACCTATGGTAAAGGATTGGTTCAAAATGTAGTCCCTTTGAATTACGACACACAATTAAAACTTACCATTGGTCGCTATATATTGCCCAGCGGAAGGAAAATACAAAAACTGCCCGACAGCCCGTCAACACCTTTTAAAACACTAGGTGGCCGGGTTGTTTATGAGGGAAACGGCCTTACTCCCGACATTCTAATGCCGGCAAAAATTCACGACCCGGTGATTAAAGATCAGCTCGAAAGGCTCTTTGTTCTCCAGTTTGTGAACGAATATATGAGCGAAAATAAAAACATCAAACTGGACGATTCTTTTGAAGTAGGCGAGTCTATTTTAAAAGCATACAATCTGTTTTTAGTAGAGAAAAATTATATTTTTATTAGTCCTTTAGAAGAAAAATTAATGGCTTTGCGCCAACAAATTGAAAAGGAAAACGGAACGAAAGAACTGGTAAACTTGCTCAAACAAGCCGAAAAAATGCAAAACACCTCCGTTCGAAATACCGATTTGCAAGCGTTGAACGAATTGAAATTGCTTCTGCGAGCTGAATTCCTGTCGCGGAAATTTTATCGCGAAGGTGCCGAAAAGCGCAATTTAAACAGAGATGCCGAAGTACTCAAAGCGGTCGATGTTTTGAGTCATTTGCCCTCTTATCAAGCCTTGCTCAAGCCTTTAAATCGATGACGGCTACGCGCTTTTTTCTCTTTAAACTAGCCCGAGTTTATTACACCGAAATTTTCTTTTTTTTTCTTTTGATACTCGCTTTCAGTATTTCTACTTCGCGATTGGTGATGAGTATGAGTCAGCTTGCTATGGCGAGTCTTTGGGTATTGGATGGCCGCTATCGCGAAAAACTGTCGCTTTTTTTTCACAACCGCATGGCGCTCATTTTGTCTTCGCTTTTTGCTTTACATATCATCGGCTTGTTTTATTCAAACGATATGGATTCCGCTTTAAAAGATTTGCGAATAAAAACACCTCTAATCCTTTTACCATTCTTTTTCAGTAGTTTGAATCCGTCTAACATTAAAAAATCGATTTGGATTTTGCTCGCATTTATTGCCGGTGTTTTTTATGCCAGTGCTTTTGTAAGCATGGAACATTGGATAAATGGGATTGATGTAAAAGCCCTTTTATCCGCTCGTTTTATCAAGCACATGCGTTTTAGTTTAGACATTAGTATGGCTCTTTTCAGCGCCCTACTCTTGTCTGTTTTGATATGGAGAAAGGCTATAAACCATGTTTTAACGCTTATTCTTGTTTTCTGGTTTTTTGTTTTCATGCTGATGATGAGCGCCTTGTCGGCTTTTGCAACAAGCTTTTTAATGATTTTGTATCTAACATTTTTTCTTTACTTCCACTCGTCAAAAAAGAATTTCCTTTTTAGTTTGTCGGGCTCCGCAATTTCGTTAATCGCTATAGTTTATTTTGGCTTTTCTTTTTTGAACCCGATTGTTTTTCCTACAGAGAAGCAGGAATTGCAGCCATTGGAGGCTAAAACGATGAATGGAAATTATTACAATACATATACCAATACGCTTACCGAAAACGGAAAACGGATCTACAGTTTTGTGTGTGAAAAGGAGCTGAAATCCGAATGGGAAAAACGCAGCTCGTTTTCTTTCGATGGGGCCGATTTGCTTGATCAAGAATTGAAAGCAACGCTGATTCGTTATCTGAACTCTTTGGATTTGCCTAAAGACAGTTTTGGTTTAAGCAAGCTCAGCAATCAAGATATTTTGAATATCGAAAACGGAATTGCAAACAAGCGGTATGCAACCGAATCGGGCATTAAAGTCAGACTTATGCAGTTTGCTTTTGAATTGGAACAAGCAAAAACCAATTCGAATCCAAGCGGTTACAGTTTTGGCCAACGTCTGGAATATTGGAAAGTATCGTGGTATATAATTCGGAAGAACATTGTTTTTGGTTATGGGAGTGGCGACAACGACCAAACAATGCATTTGGCTTATCTCCAAACACATTCGCTTTTACCTACCGAATATTGGCTCAGACCACACAATCAATTTTTGAGTATTTGGCTTAGCTTTGGACTATTCGGTTTGCTGGTTTTTCTTTTTTGTCTTTTTTATCCACCGCTATTTTTGAAAGCTTTCAAAAACCCGTTCTACGTCTTGTTTTTTATAAGTATCATCGCTTCTTTTTTTGTGGAAGACACACTGGAAACACAGTCGGGTGTCACGTATTTTGTTTTTTTTAATGCCTACTTTTTAATGCTTTGGCCACAGAATGAATCAAAAGGGAAATTGCTGTTTGTGGAGCAAAAAAAAGCCGGAAATTGAATTCCCGACTTCACTAAGTTTCTTGTTTAGTTCTATTCGGCTTCCAGTGCTGCTTGCAAATCTTCGGTCATTTCCAGATTGTGAAAAACATTCACCACATCATCGTCGGCTTCAAAAGCATCAATCATTTTTAAAACTTTTTTTGCAGATTCTACGTCCAAAACCTCGGTGGTGTTTGGGATACGTTGCAATTCTGCTGTTTCGGGTTCTATATTTAAGCCTTCCAGCTTCTTCATCATACTTCCAAAATCTTCCAAACTGGTTGTTACGGTGGCCACGCCGTCTTCCACTTCAAAATCTTCGGCTCCGGCATCAATAATTTCCAATTCCAATTCTTCCATATCAATGGTGCCTACCGGAAACGAAAAAATTCCTTTTCTATCAAAAATAAAACTTAAAGAACCGTTCTTGCCCAAGCTTCCGCCATACTTATTGAAGATTGCACGCACGTTGGCAACTGTTCTTTGCGTATTGTCGGTGGTGCATTCCACAAAAACGGCAATTCCGTTTGGAGCATATCCTTCGTAGGTAAGCTCTGTGTAGTTGGCGCTGTCTTTGTCGTCGCCCTTTTTGATGGCTCTGGCAATATTGTCTTTTGGCATACTTGCACTCTTGGCCAACGAAATCACCAATCGCAATTTGGGATTGCTATCCGGATCGTTTCCGCTTTCTTTTACGGCTATAGTTATGTCTTTTACTAATTTGCTGAATAGCTTAGAGCGCTTTGCATCGGCGGCTCCTTTTTTTCTTTTTATGGTTGACCATTTACTGTGTCCTGACATACAATTGGGTTTAAAAATTCTTGTTTCGGGCAACAAAATTAAGAAAAAATAGTGCTTGTAACCACAAGAAAATACCTGCGTCATAAAGGCGAAACAAAAAAACTATTTCATTATGGAACCCAAGAAATTAAGACGAAGTTATAAAGATAAAATGATTGGCGGCGTTGCGGGAGGATTAGGAGAATATTTCGTTACAGATCCGCTTATTTTTAGAATACTCTTTGTAGTATTGCTTTTTACGGGCGGCGGCGGCTTTCTGATTTATTTGTTGATGTGGATTTTTATTCCCAAAGACCTGCCCCGTTTCGAGGAACATTTTGAAAATCCTGTTGAAGAGCGCAACGCCAATTGGGCGAATACAAAAGAAAAATCCAAAAACGGCAGCATTATAGGAGGAAGTTTACTCATTGTAATTGGTTTGTTTTTCTTGCTCGACAATTTCTTCCCGTGGCTCGATTTTGCCGAATTATGGCCAATTGCACTTGTCATTGCCGGGTTGGCAATTATTAAAATGAATTATTCAAGTGGTAAAAACAAAAAAGAAAACGAGCCCACAGAACCACCTGCTGAGGCATAGAAAGGAATCGTATGAAAAATAAAAATGTATTTTGGGGTATCATCCTCGTAGTTGTAGGCGCGTTGTTTATTCTCGACAATCTCGATTTGATAAACTTTAGCTTCAGAGCTATATTTGATCTGTGGCCTGCTTTTCTAATTTTGTGGGGAATTTCGATGCTGCCAATCAAAAGTAATTTGAAAACAATCTTTTCGGTTGTTATCGTTTTGATAGCTGTCGCTATTGGCCTAACAAAAGATTACAGCCAACATTGGACTTCCAATCTGAACCGACATTTTCACATGAACAAAATGGGTTGGCACGATCAAGATGATTCCGACACGGCTGTCGTTTCGTATAGTTATTCTTTTTATGAGGAGTTTGACTCGACCACAAAAACAGCCATTTTGAATATGGATATTGCTGCCGGGAAGTTTAGGATTGAAGAATCAACTGATTATCTGATCAATTTTGAAGCCGAAAATAATGTGGGGCAATACAGCAAGGACATCATGAAGAACGCCACTTCCACAGAAATTTATGTGCGCCTTGAAGATGGACATTTTAAATCGGGCTCAAACAAAAACACCGCGCGAATACAATTGAATAAGCAACCCAATTGGGATATGAAATTGGATGTGGGTGCAGCCGATTTAAATTGCGATTTGCGTGAGTTTAAAATTGGAAAAATTGAAATTGACGGTGGAGCCTCCTCCATCAAGCTTAAAATAGGCGATAAACAAGCAGAAACGCATATCAATATCGAATCGGGCGCCTCGGCGGTTAAAATTTATATCCCTACTGATGCCGCTTGTGAACTGGAAAGCAATACTGTTTTGTCCGATTTGGATTTAAAAGATTTTGTTAAAGAAGGTAAGTTTTATCGCACACCAAATTTTAGCCAAGGGAAACAAAAAATCTATATCGTGTTGGATGCCGCCATTTCGGCCCTTGATGTGATAAGAGAATAATCCTTTTTTTGAATGACATGCTTTTTGACTTTTAAAAGCATCCGGTTTTCGGGTGCTTTTTTGTTTTCTTGTCCCGAACGTGCTCTCCCGAAAACGACTACATCGATCTGTTTCAAAAAAAGAAAAATCAAATTGGGATATTCCCTATTTTCGCAAAAAAAAGAATGAATATGAATACCAAACCCACTTTACTTATTTTGGCTGCCGGGATAGGCAGTCGCTATGGCGGATTAAAACAACTCGATCAAGTTGGCACCAGCGGCGAAACAATTATAGATTACTCAATTTATGATGCTATTCGAGCTGGATTTGGAAAAGTGGTTTTTGTCATTCGCGAAAATATTGAAGCCGATTTCCGGGCTTTCTTCGACCAAAAACTCTTGGGCAAAATTCAAACCGAATACGTTTTTCAAGAAACACATAAAATCCCTGCCGGACTTCCGTTTAATCCTGAAAGACAAAAGCCATGGGGAACAGGCCATGCTGTTTTAATGGCCAAGGATGTTATACACGAAAATTTTGCTGTTATCAATGCCGACGATTTTTATGGCCGCGAAGCCTACGAAAGTTTAGCAGCCTATTTCAAAGAGCCGAATCGCTTAGAAACAGATTACTGCATGGTGGGTTATGAACTCAAAAACACCTTGTCGGAAAACGGGTATGTTTCGCGTGGACAATGTAAATCAGATCACGACCATTTTCTGTTTGACGTTGTTGAGCGAACCCACATCGAAAGAGTTGGAGATAAAATTATTTATCAAGATACAGTGAACCAGACAGTAGAACTCGACAAAAAAACGCTCGTTTCGATGAATTTTTGGGGTTTTACACCTTCTTATTTTAATTTTTTGGCCGAAAAATTCAGTACGTTTATCCCTCAAAACGCCAACAATTTAAAAGCCGAATTTTATATTCCTTCGGTAGTAAACGAACTCATCGAAGAAAAACGTGCTCGAGTAAAAGTGCTTCATTCTGACGCTTCCTGGTTTGGAGTTACATATAAAGAAGACAAAGCGGGCGTCGTTCAAAATATTCAATCGCTGGTTTCGGCAGGAATTTACCCTGAAAAGCTTTGGTAAAATTCACTTAGGCTAAAAAACACCTTCTCATTCGTTTTCGGAGTCGAAAAAGCATTGAAAAAGAAGCCGCTGGACGGTTTATTTTTCAATGCACAGTCCTTTTATTCGCTTATTTTGTGTAAGTTTGTCCACCTTGTCAAGAAGGGAAATGTTTAATATACACAAAACGCAATAAAATATGAAAGTTTATCAATCAAATGAAATCAAAAACGTGGCCCTCATTGGAGGTGCGAAAAGCGGTAAAACCACTTTAGCTGAAGCAATGCTTTTTGAAGGTAAAGTGATAAACAGAAAAGGCAGCGTTGATGACAAAAACACTGTTTCTGATTATCGTGATATCGAATTAGCAAAACAAAACTCGGTTCAAACTACACTTATGTACACCGAAGTGAATGGGACTAAAATTAATATTTTAGATACGCCCGGATTCAGTGATTACGTAGGTGAAACCTTGTCGGCATTATCTGTGGTTGAAACCGCTATTTTAGTTATTAATGCAACTGTTGGAGTTGATGCAACAACAGAAAACGCATGGCAACAAGCAGAAAAAACAAACACTCCAGTGGTTTTTGCAATCAATCAACTCGACCACGAAAAGGCCAATTTCGATCAGATTTTTGCTCAGTTACGGGATTATTTTGGCGAAAAAGTAACGATAGCGCAGTATCCAGTTAATTCAGGCGCCGGATTTGATAGCATCATCGATTTGATTCTGATGAAACTGCTAAAATTTCCCAAAGGAGGCGGTACAGTAGAAATTCTAGATATCCCAGCTTCCGAAAAAGGCAAAGCCGATAAATTACATCTTTCATTGATTGAAAACGCGGCCGAAGGTTCAGAAGAATTGATGGAAAAATACTTCGAAACTGATACTTTATCCATCGAAGATATGCGAACAGGGATACGAATGGGTATGCGAGCACGTTCCATATTTCCTGTTTTTGCCATTGCCGCAAAACAAAGCATTGGCGTTTCGCGTTTACTCGAATTTATTCAAAAAAGCTGCCCGGCGCCAAATGGCCCGGCAGGCGAAAAGAAATCCAAAACCGGAAAGGTTTTCAGTTCCAATCCGCAAGATTCTACCGCTCTTTTTATCTTCAAAACCTCTATAGAGCCTCACTTGGGCGAGGTTTCGTTTTTTAGAGTTTATGGAGGAAATGTGGAAGAAGGCATGGATCTGATAAATACGCGTAAAGGAAACAAAGAAAGAGTTTCACAGTTGTTTGTTGTGGCAGGAAAAAATCGCGAAAAAGTGAGTAAAGTTTGTGCCGGCGACATCGCAACCACTATCAAACTAAAAGATACTCAAACCAACGATACCCTCTCGAGCTTAAAAGCACCCGACGAAATTCTAGAACCCATTATTTTCCCAGAACCCGTTGCCATCATGGCGGTAAAGGCAGCCAATTCGACGGATGAAGAAAAAATGGGAGCCATTCTCCACGATATGCACAAAACCGATCCAACCATTCATGCGGGCTTGTCGAGAGAATTGCGCCAAATGATTGTGAAAACACAAGGAGAATTGCATTTGAATACCATCAAATGGTATTTTGATAATCAACATAAAATCGATATCGAATTTTATGCGCCGCGAATTCCTTACCGCGAAACAATTACAAAATCAGCTCGTGCGGATTATCGTCATAAAAAACAATCCGGAGGCTCAGGTCAATTTGGCGAAGTACACATGCACATTCAGCCCTATTCTGAAAACATGACTCATCCAACCGATTTTCCTGTTCGCGGAAAAGAAGATCACGAAATGACTTGGGGTGGCAAATTGGTTTTCCACAACTGTATTGTTGGAGGCGCCATTGATGCTCGTTTTATGCCTGCCATTTTAAAAGGAATGATGGAGAAAATGGAGCAAGGTCCTTTAACGGGTTCTTATGCTCGTGACATTGCTGTTTATGTGTACGACGGAAAAATGCACCCCGTTGATTCCAATGAAATCTCTTTTAGATTGGCCGGCCGTCAAGCTTTTAGTACAGCATTTAAAAATGCAGGTC
>DMBV01000120.1 GCA_003445975.1 Bacteroidales bacterium | reverse complement strand
TTTAATACTTCTTCAATATAACTGAATGTGGATAAAACATCTGCTTTTCCTTTTCTGATGGCCACTTCGTGTTCAAAATGTGCTGCTGGCAATCCGTCTATTGTACGCATGGTCCAACCATCACTGTCTTGTTTCACATTGTAGTCGCCTAAGGTAATCATAGGTTCTATCGCAATCACCATTCCTTCGCTTAATTTAGCTCCAGTTCCTCGGCGTCCAAAATTAGGGATTTCTGGTTTTTCGTGCAAGTTTTTCCCAACACCGTGACCAACCAAATCCCGAACGATGCCGTAGCCAAATTGTTCGCAATAGTTTTGAACCGCAAAGCCGATATCGCCAACGCGTTTTCCGGAAATTGCTTGTTCGATGGCAAGATACAGCGATTCTTTTGTTCGTTGCAACAACAGTTTCACTTCCGGTTTCACTTCTCCAACAGCAAATGTATAGGCGGAATCGCCGTAATAGCCGTTTTTGTATGTTCCACAATCTATTGAAACTATGTCGCCATCCTGCACAATTCTATTTCCAGGAATTCCATGTACTACTTCATCATTTATCGAAATACAAAGCGTAGCAGGAAATCCGCCATAACCCTTAAAACCGGGCAAGGCAAAATGATCGCGAATAAAGGTTTCGGCCAATTGATCTAAAGTTTTGGTGCTAACACCGGGCTTTAAAATTTTGGCCACCTCTGCCAATGTTTTACCAACAAGTAAAGAACTTTCTCTGAGCAGTTCTATTTCCGTTTCGGTTTTGTATTGAATTGAACCTTGGGACATAAAACTACAATCCTGAACTATTTCTGCCTTTTATTCTGCCAGATTTAGTTAAACCATCGTAATGACGCATCAATAAATGGCTTTCAACTTGTTGAAGTGTATCTAAAACTACACCTACTAAAATTAAAAGCGATGTGCCACCGTAGAAATTCGCAAAAGCTTGGTTTACACCAATCACAGAAACAAAAGCGGGCATAATGGCCACGAAAGCTAAAAATACTGAACCAGGTAAAGTAATCTTAGACATGACGTCGTCCAAAAATTCTGCTGTCCGTTTTCCGGGTTTAACACCGGGAATGAAACCACCATTCTTTTTCATATCTTCAGCCATCTGATTCGGGTTAATGGTAACGGCTGTATAGAAATAGGTGAAAATGATAATCATCAAAGCGAATACCAAATTGTACCAGAATCCGTTCATATTTGAAAAAGTAGCTGCAAAACCCGATAGTGTTTCAGACTCGGCAAATCCCACTAAAGTGATAGGCAAAAACATGATTGCTTGCGCAAAGATGATAGGCATAACACCGGCAGCATTTACTTTTAAAGGAATGTACTGGCGAACTCCACCATATTGTTTATTGCCCACAATCCGTTTGGCATATTGCACCGGAATTCTTCGAGTTCCTTGAACCAGCAGAATCGTTAGCAAGATAACCAATACTAAGAATGCGATCTCTAAAATAAACACCACCAATCCACCACCTTGTTGTTCCATACGGGAAACGAATTCACCCATAAGTGCAAAAGGCAATCGAGCTATAATACCTATCATAATGATAAGAGAGATTCCATTTCCAATTCCTTTGTCAGTAATTTTTTCGCCTAACCACATCACAAACATAGTTCCGGCAATCAAAATCACGATAGAAGAAACCCAGAAGAATGTAGTTGGGGAAGTAATGTTTGGATCAAATGGACTGATTGCTTCGGGAGGAAGTTGATTTATCAAATTGGCAATGTAACTAGGTGCTTGAAAACCAGTGATTGCTACCGTAAGATAACGGGTAATTTGATTGATTTTGTTCCGTCCGCTTTCGCCTTCTTTTTGTAGTTTTTGGAAATAGGGAATGGCCATACCTAACAATTGAATTACAATTGATGCAGAAATATAAGGCATAATCCCTAATGCGAAAATAGAAGCATTTGAAAAGGCACCGCCGGAGAACATGTTTAACAACCCTAATAAGCCACTGCTGGTTTGATTTTTAAGGTTTTCTAATGCACTTGGATCTACTCCGGGAAGTACCACATATGAACCTAAACGATAAATAAGAATAATACCAATAGTATAGAGAATTCGTGTCCGAAGCTCATCTATCTTAGAGATATTTCTAATAGTCTCGATTAATTTTTTCATGAAATTTAGTTTTGAATAGTATTGGCAGTTCCGCCTTGTTCTTCGATGGCTTTGATGGCTGTTTTAGTAAAAGCGTGAGCAGTTACATCTATTTTAGAAATCAGTTCTCCTCTTCCTAAGATTTTGATACGTTCGCTCTTTCTCACTAAACCCAGTTCGATTAATACTTCTTGTGTAAAAGCACTAATTCCCTTTTCAATGGCTAATTTTTGAAGGGTATCCAAATTGATTCCTTGATATTCAATCCGATTGATATTTTTGAAGCCAAATTTTGGAACTCTTCGTTGCAACGGCATTTGCCCACCTTCGAAACCAATTTTACGTTTATAACCAGAACGAGATTTCGCGCCTTTGTGTCCACGTGTAGAAGTTCCGCCTCTTGTTGAACCTTGACCTCTACCAACTCGTTTGTTATCTTTTACTGAACCTTCCGCAGGTTTTAAATTACTTAAATCCATTAGTCAATGATTTTATATTTCTTCAACTGAAAGCAAATGCTTCACTTTATTTATCATTCCCTCCACTTGGGGAGTAAGAACAACTTCTTTCGACTGACTTATGCCTTTCAGGCCAAGGGCTTCGAGTGTTCTTTTCTGTATAGCAGGCCGACCAATATTGCTTCGTACCTGAGTTATTTTAGCTTTCTTGTATTCCATAGTCCTGCAGTTTATTATCCGTTAAAAACTGTGTTTAAATCTACATTGCGTAGTTGAGCTATTGTTTTAGCGTCGCGCAACAGGCTTAAAGCGGCAATAGTTGCTTTTACCACTGAGTGCGGATTTGACGAACCTTTTGATTTTGCTAAAACGTCGTGAACGCCAACACTCTCCAATACAGCGCGCATAGCACCGCCGGCAATTACACCAGTACCTGGGGTAGCAGGCTTGATGAATACACGAGCGCCGCTATATTTTGCAGCTTGTTCGTGAGGTAAAGTACCGTGAAGAATAGGAACTTTTATAAGATTTTTCTTAGCGTCGTCAATTCCTTTTGCAATTGCAGCCGTAACTTCATTTGCTTTTCCTAAACCGTAGCCAACCACACCATTTTCATTTCCAACAACAACGACAGCTGAAAAACTGAAAGTTCTTCCTCCTTTTGTTACTTTCGTAACACGTTGAATGCTTACCACTTTATCTTTAAATTCGATTTCGCTGGATTTAACTCTTTTTACATTCGCGTTTGACATACTTTATTAAAATTTAAGGCCGCCTTCTCTGGCAGCGTCAGCCAATGATTTAACTCTTCCATGGTACAAATAGCCATTTCTATCAAAAATAACTTCTTCAATACCTGCTTCTTTTGCTTTGCTTGCTACTAATTTTCCAACTAGAGCGGCTTGTTCAATTTTTGTTACTTTTTGAGATGCAATTTCTTCTTCGCGAGAAGAAGCGGCTACCAATGTTCTGCCGTTTTGATCGTCAATTAGTTGAACATAAATTTGTTTGTTACTTCTATAAACAGACATTCTAGGACGTTCGATCAAACCAAATGATTTTTTTCTGATCCGTCTTTTAATTTTCAGTCTGCGATACTCTTTTCTGTTCTTTACTTTCATTTCTAAAGACCTTCATTAACCTGGCTAAACACCAGGCGAGATTAATACTTATTTTGAGGCCGATTTTCCCATTTTCTTTCTGAGAACTTCGCCTTGGAATTTGATTCCTTTTCCTTTGTATGGTTCTGGTTTGCGCAAGCTTCTAACTTTGGCGGCTATTTGACCCAACAATTGTTTATCATGGCTACGCATAATAAGTGTGGGGTTTTTACCTCTTTCGTTAGTGGCTTCTGCTTTCACTTCGGACGGAAGGGCTAGGAGAATGTAGTGAGAGTAACCCAAAGCCATTTCTAAAACCTGTCCTTGAACCTCTACTTTATATCCAACACCTACGAATTCTTGAACGGTTTTAAACCCTTCAGAAACGCCTTCAACCATATTTGCAACTAATGAGCGATACAATCCGTGTTTTGAACGAACTTCGATCGATTCGTTGCTACGATCTAGTTTAATTTCGTCTCCGTCAACAGTTACAGTAATAGAAGCATCTATTTTCTGTTTCAACTCACCTAATTTTCCTTTTACCGTAACTTCATTTGCATTCACCTGAACGCTCACTCCGCTAGGAATTTTTATCGCTAATTTTCCGATTCTTGACATGTCGCTTTCTCCTAAATTAACTAACGTAACACAATACTTCTCCACCAATGTTTAACTTTTTGGCTTCTTTATCAGTCATAACTCCTTGTGAAGTAGAAATGATTGCTATACCAAGTCCGTTTAATACGCGTGGCAATTCTTTACTGTTTACATATTTTCTCAAGCCCGGTTTACTAACTCTCACAATTTTGCTAATCGCATTCACTTTGCTTTGTGGATGATATTTCAATGCGATTTTGATAGAGCTATCTATGGTACCTTCGTTTTCGAACTTGTACTGAAGAATGTATCCTTTTTCGAACAAAATCTTAGTGATGGCTTTTTTAACGCTTGAAGTTGGAATTTCTACAATTCTATGTTCTGCGCTAACGGCATTTCTAATTCTTGTTAAATAATCTGCAATTGGATCTGTATTCATTTTATCCTCTTTCTAAAATTTTCTTACTGTATTATGACTACCAGCTGGCTTTTTTTATTCCGGGGATAAGGCCATTGTTGGCCATTTCGCGGAAATTGATACGGGATATTCCAAATTGACGCATATACCCTTTTGGACGACCAGTTAGTTTACAACGATTGTGCAAGCGAATTGGCATTGAGTTTTTGGGCAATTTTTGTAATCCAACACTATCACCAGCAGCTTTAAGTTCTGCTCTTTTGGCAGCGTATTTATCAACGAGTTTTTGTCTTTTCACTTCTCTCGCTTTCATTGATTCTTTAGCCATATCCTATTTTTTAATATTTTTAAATGGAAAACCAAATTCTTTTAGCAATGCATAGCATTCTTTATCGGTTTTGGCAGTGGTTACGATGGTTACATTCATACCATTGATTTTAGCCACTTTATCGATATCAATTTCAGGGAAAATGATTTGTTCGCCAACTCCAAAGGTGAAGTTTCCACGACCATCGAATCCTTTTTCGCTAATGCCTCTAAAGTCACGAACACGAGGAATTGAAACGCTTACTAAGCGATCCAAAAATTCGTACATTGTATTTCTTCTCAAAGTAACGCGTACACCAATTGGGACGCCTTTTCTTAGTTTGAAGTTAGAAATATCTCGTTTTGAACGGGTGATAACGGCTTTCTGACCTGCTATGGAAGTCATTTCATCAACGCCAATATCGACACGTTTTTTATCGGTTACACCCTCTCCCAATCCTTGGTTTAGTGCTATTTTCACAATTCTAGGAACTTCCATGCTGCTTTTGTAGCTGAATTGTTCTTTCAAAGCAGGAATTACTTCTGTGAAGTATTTATCTCTTAATCTTGGTGAATAGTCCATTACTTAATAACCTCCCCTGATTTTTTAGATACACGAATTGATTTGCCTGTTTTTTCATCTTTTTTGATGGCTACTTTGCTAGCAACTCCTTTTGCATCGACAAGCATCAAATTTGAAACATGAATAGGGGCTTCTTGTTTAAAGATGCCTCCTTGAGGGTGAGCAGTATTTGGCTTAGTGTGTTTGGAAGCCATATTGATTCCTTCCACAATAGCGCGACCTTTCTCAGTATCCACTTTTAAAACTCTTCCGGTTTTACTTTTGTCTTCGCCGGTAAGAACTTTAACAGTATCTCCTTTTTTAATATTTAATTTCGCTTTCATAAACATACTCATTAAGTTCTTACAACACTTCTGGTGCTAAAGACACAATTTTCATAAAACTCTTTTCCCTTAACTCTCTGGCCACTGGGCCAAAAATACGGGTACCTGTCATTTCGCCTGCATTATTTAGAAGAACTACAGCATTGTCATCAAAGCGAATATAAGATCCGTCGGCACGTCTAATTTCTTTTTTCACTCTAACTACGACTGCTTTTGCAACAGTTCCTTTTTTAATGTTTCCTGAAGGGATGGCGCTTTTAACAGTAACCACTACTTTGTCGCCAATAGAAGCATAGCGTTTTCCGGTTCCACCAAGAACACGAATAACCAAGACTTCTTTAGCGCCACTGTTGTCGGCAACTGCACATCTACTTTCTTGTTGTACCATGATTACTTAGCTCTTTCTAAAATTTCTACTAATCTCCAACACTTATTTTTGCTCATTGGGCGTGTTTCTGCAATTTTTACAGTATCGCCAATGTTACAATCGTTGTTTTCGTCGTGCGCAATGAACTTTTTGGTTCTCTTAACAAACTTACCGTATATTGGGTGCTTTTCTTTACGCTCGATTACAACGGTAATGGATTTATCCATTTTGTCACTCACAACAAGACCTATTCTTTCTTTTCTCAGATTTCTTTCCATCTTCTTGTATTATTTAGATTGTTCTACCATTGCTCTTTGGCGAAGTTCCGTTAAGAGCCGGGCGACTGTTACTTTCATGTTATTCAAAACATTGGTATTTTCCAATGGAGAAACCGCGTGATTTAACTTCGCCTTCTCATATTGAGTACGAGCATCTTCCAATCTCTCATGAATATCTTTTGTAGATAATTCTCTTATCTCCGAATTTTTCATAGTTTCTATTTTTAAGCTTCTACGTAATCCCGTCTAACAATAAATTTGGTCATTATAGGAAGCTTTTGCGATCCAAGGCGCATGGCTTCTTTGGCAGTTTCTAAATTAACGCCTTCAGACTCAAAAATTATTCTTCCTGGAGAAACACGTGCTACGAATAATTCTGGGGCTCCTTTACCTTTACCCATACGTACTTCGGCAGGTTTTTTAGTAACAGGTTTGTCGGGGAAAATACGAATCCAAAGTTGACCTTCACGTTTCATTTTCCGTGTGATGGCTTGACGAGCGGATTCGATTTGACGACCTGTTAACCAAGTTTCTTCCAATGCTTTTATTCCAAAAGATCCAAATGCAAGTTGGTTTCCTCTTTCGGAATTTCCTTTCATTTTTCCCTTTTGTTGTTTTCTAAACTTTGTTTTCTTGGGTTGTAACATTTCTATAATTCTTAAATGTTAATATTATTTTCTTCTTCTAGGATTTTGTGGGTGTTTAGGCCCTCCTTTGTTTTCGCTCTTGGTGGCTGTTGGCACCAATTCAGGCTTTCCATATATTTCGCCTTTGCAAATCCATACTTTAATTCCTATTCTTCCATAGGTAGTATGCGCTTCTGCTAGAGCGTAATCAATGTCGGCACGAAGTGTATGCAAAGGGATTCTTCCTTCTTTATACATTTCGGAGCGAGCCATCTCAGCACCACCAACGCGGCCAGAAATCATGACTTTGATTCCTTCGGCACCAACGCGCATAGTGGATGCGATGGAAGTTTTAATAGCTCTACGGAATGAAATACGTCCTTCAATTTGACTGGCTACATTGCGTGCTACCAATGTTGCATCCAATTCAGGGCGTTTTATTTCAGAGATATTTATTTGAACTTCTTTTCCGGTGTGTTTTTTTAACTCCTCTTTGATCTTATCTACTTCTTGACCACCTTTGCCAATGATAATACCAGGACGAGCAGTGTGAATAGTTACAGTAACTAATTTAAGAGTACGTTCAATGGTTATTTTTGAAATACTTGCTTTAGATAAACGAGCAGCTAAATATTTTCTGATTTTATCGTCTTCAACAAGTTTGGCTTCAAAACTTTTTCCCCCATACCAATTAGAGTCCCATCCTTTGATGATTCCTAACCTTAATCCGATTGGATTCGTTTTTTGTCCCATTTATCTAAATTTATTTGCTTGAATTAGTTTCTTCTACAATTACTCTACTATCCACGATAAGTGTAACGTGATTAGAACGTTTACGAACTCGGTGTGCACGACCTTGAGGTGCTGGCTGAACACGTTTCAACATTCTAGCACTATCAACGAAAACTTCTTTAACATAAAGATTCGCATCTTCTATGCGTTGACCTTCATTTTTGGCTTGCCAATTAGACACCGCCGATAAAAGCAATTTGTACAACCTGTTAGAAGCTTCTTTTGGAGAGTGTTTTAAAATATACAATGATTTTTCAACTCCTTCGCCTCTTACTAAACCTGCAACCAATCTCATTTTTCGGGGAGATGTCGGGCAGTTATTTAATTTCGCAAAAGCCACGCTTTTTTTCATTTCCTTGGCTTTCTCTGCGGTATTATGTTTTCTAGCTCCCATAGCCTAAATCTTCTTTATTTTTTACCTTTATTTTTACTCCCTGCATGACCTCTAAAGATGCGTGTTGGGGCAAATTCTCCTAATTTATGACCAACCATATTTTCTGTAACATAGACTGGAATAAATTTATTTCCATTGTGCACAGCTATAGTTTGACCGACAAAATCAGGAGAAATCATTGAAGCTCTCGACCAAGTTTTAATCACGGTCTTTTTGTCTGCTTCAACATTGTCCATCACTCGCTTTTCGAGTTTGTAATGTATAAAAGGTCCTTTTTTTAATGAACGACTCATAGTATTAAAGTTTTATACTTTATTATTTCTTTCTTCTTTCGATAATATACTTATTGCTATCCTTCTTCTTATCGCGGGTTCTAAATCCTTTGGCAGGAGTACCTTTGCGTGATCTTGGATGACCACCGGTTGCTCTACCTTCACCACCACCCATTGGGTGATCGACAGGATTCATCACTACACCACGAACACGAGGACGACGGCCTAACCAACGGCTTCTTCCGGCTTTTCCGGAACGCTCAAGGTTATGTTCGGCATTGGAAACAATTCCAATGGTTGCCTTACAGGCTTGCAAAATCATACGTGTTTCTCCGGAAGGAAGTTTAATAATAGCGTATTTGCCATCACGAGACATAAGCTGTGCATAAGACCCGGCACTTCGAGCCATTTTTGCACCTTGTCCCGGACGCAACTCTATATTATGAATGATTGTTCCAAAAGGAACTTCACTTAAGTATAAAGTGTTTCCAATTTCCGGAGCCACACCTATACCGGAATTTAAAACGGTTCCTACTTCTAAACCTTGAGGAGCTACAATATATCTTTTTTCGCCGTCTGTGTATGCAACAAGTGCAATACGAGCTGAACGATTTGGATCGTACTCAATGGTTTTGACAGTTGCAGGAATGCCTTCTTTATCCCGTTTAAAGTCGATTATTCTGTATTTTTGTTTATGACCTCCGCCTACATAGCGCATAGTCATCTTCCCCTCACTATTTCTACCACCAGATTTTGTTTTTGGTGCCAATAAGCTCTTTTCGGGTTTAGAGGTTGTAATAGTGTCAAATGCGCTGATAATTTTAAAGCGCTGACTGGGGGTTGTTGGTCTGAATTTTTTTAGAGCCATCTATTTAAATATTGCTATAAAAATCAATTGTTTCACCTTCGGCTAATGTAACAATAGCCTTCTTCACTGCCTTTGTTTTACCAGAGATAACTCCACTTTTCGTGTTGCGGCTTTTGTGTTTTCCACTATAATTCATAGTGTTTACATCTACCACTTCCTTTCCATAGATTTCTTTTACAGCTTGCTTGATTTGAATTTTGTTGGCATGTTTGTCAACTAAAAAACCATAGCGTGTTGGCATCTTTTCAGACACCGCTGTCATTTTTTCTGTGATAATCGGCTTAATAATAATACCCATATTTGTAAGCTTTTTGTATTATCTTCTCGTTTTTAGCTTTATAACAATTGTTCAAATGCGCTTACGCTGCTTTCAACAATCAGCATCTTCTTGGCATCAAGAATATCGTAAGTGTTTAAATCTGAAACTCTTGTGATTTTTACTCCAGCTAAATTTCGAGTCGACAAATATACGTTTTTATTTAAATCATTCAACACTAAAAGTGTCTTTTCATCATTCAATTTCAAATTGTTGAGCAATTCGACCATTTTTTGGGTTTTAGGTGCTTCAAAATTGAAATCCTCCAAAACATAAATCGCTTGGTCTTTGGCTTTATAGGCCAAAGCGGATAAGCGGGCTAGTTTTTTGAGTTTCTTGTTCAATTTGAAATGATAATCTCTAGGATGTGGGCCAAAAACACGAGCTCCGCCTCTAAACAAAGGAGATTTGATATCGCCCGAACGTGCAGTACCAGTACCTTTTTGACGTTTAAGTTTGCGAGTACTTCCGGATAATTCGCTTCTTTCTTTGGAGCTATGAGTTCCTTGACGGTGATTGGCCATGTATTGTTTCACGGCTAAATAGATAGCATGATCATTAGGCTCTACACCAAATACGGCATCGTTTAAAACAACTGTTTTGCCCGTATCTTTTCCGCTTATATTTACAACTGCTATTTCCATCTTTCAATAATTACATATGAGCCTTTTGCACCAGGCACGGATCCTTTAACAACTAATAAATTTTTATCAGCATCGATTTTTAAAACTTGTAGGTTAATCATTTTTGTTCTTTGATTTCCCATTCGTCCTGCCATTCGCATACCTTTAAATACACGTGATGGATAAGAAGAAGCGCCCAATGAACCGGGAGCTCTTAAACGGTTATGCTGACCGTGGGTAGCGTCGTTAACACCGGCAAAGCCGTGACGTTTTACAACACCTTGAAAACCTTTACCTTTTGAAGTTCCGATAACATCGATGTATTCCCCTTCTACAAATACATCCACAGTGATTGTATCACCGAATTGTTTACGTTCTTCAAAACGTGTGAATTCTACTAAAATTTTACGAGGATTAGTCTTGGCTTTTTCGAAATGACCACGCAACGCTTTGGTTGTATGTTTTAAATTCTTTTCGTCATAGCCAAGTTGAATAGCCTCATATCCATCATTCTCGAGGGTTCTTACTTGGGTAACCACACATGGTCCAGCTTCAATAACGGTACATGGAATATTCTTTCCATTTGCATCGTATAGGCTGGTCATCCCAACTTTTTTTCCAATAATTCCTGACATCTTAAAAAAGTCTTGTTTTAAATTATACTTTGATCTCTACTTCCACTCCACTAGGCAACTCCAATTTCATGAGAGAATCTATCGTTTTTGAATTTGAACTATAGATGTCAATCAATCTTTTGTAGGAGTCCAATTGGAATTGTTCTCTTGATTTCTTGTTCACAAATGTTGATCTGTTTACTGTGTAGATCCGGGTGTGTGTAGGTAATGGAATTGGTCCATTCACTACTGCACCTGTTGCTTTAACAGTTTTAACAATTTTCTCTGCAGAGTTATCAACAAGATTGTGATCGTACGATTTCAATTTGATTCTAATCCTTTGACTCACGTTTTTAAATTTTAGAATTTATACTTTATATTAATTCAATTATTTACTTTCAATTACTTCGTCGCAAACGGTTTGAGGCGCTTTGTCGAAATGGGAAAATTCCATAGATGACGAAGCTCTTCCGGAGGATAATGTACGCAATACGGTAACATATCCAAACATTTCGCGAAGAGGTACTTTTGCTTTAATAATTTGCGCTCCTGATTTTGAATCCATTCCTAAAACCATTCCACGACGACGATTCAAATCACCTGTAATGTCGCCCATATAAAGGTCGGGTGTAGTGATTTCAACTTTCATGATGGGTTCAAGTAGGATTGGATTGCATTTGGAAGCTGTATGTCTAAAGCCAATTTTGGCGGCTAATTCAAACGAAAGTGCATCGGAGTCAACGGCATGGAATGATCCGTCGATGAGGGTTACTTTCATGCTGTCGATATTGTATCCGGCCAATACTCCATTGGTCATGGCTTCTCTAAATCCTTTTGAAATGGAGGGGATATATTCTTTTGGAATATTTCCTCCTTTTACTTCGTCAACAAATTGCAATCCTTCAAAACCTTCATCGGCTGGGCCAATTTCGAAAATGATATCAGCAAATTTACCACGACCTCCAGATTGTTTCTTATACACTTCGCGATGTCTGAATTTAGTAGAAAGGGCTTCTTTGTATGTAACTTGTGGACGTCCTTGATTGCATTCTACTTTAAATTCTCTTCTCAATCGATCTACCAAAATATCGAGGTGCAATTCGCCCATTCCACTGATAATTGTTTGACCGGTATTTTCATCGGTTTTCACTTTAAAAGTTGGATCTTCTTCGGCCAATTTTTGCAAAGCCATTCCTAGTTTATCCATGTCTTTTTGAGTTTTTGGCTCAATCGACAAATTGATAACTGGTTCAGGGAAATTCATTTGTTCTAATACAATAGGAAAATCGAGTTCGGTAAGCGTGTCGCCGGTGCGAATTGTTTTAAACCCCACAGCTGCTCCAATGTCGCCACAAGTAATCTCATCGAGAGGTTCTTGTTTGTTGGCGTGCATTTGCATAATGCGCGAAATTCGCTCTTTTTTTCCAGTGCCTGTATTCAAGATATAGGAGCCTGATTTCAGTTTTCCGCTATAAACACGGAAAAAAGCAATACGACCTACAAAAGGATCGGTAGCAATTTTGAAAGCCAAGGCGGAGAATTTTTCGTCGACAGAAACTTTACGTTCTTCCTCTAAATCGGTATCAGGGTTAATTCCCCTCACTGGAGGCAAGTCCATGGGGCTTGGCAAGAAATCGACTACGGCATTCAACAACATTTGAACGCCTTTGTTTTTGAAAGCGGTACCACACATTACAGGTGTAATGCGTAGTTCAATTGTTGCTTTGCGAATGGCAGCTGTAACTTCTTCGAGTGTTAAAGATTCTGGATCTTCCATGAATTTTTCGAGTAGCTCATCACTTTCTTCAGCGACGCCTTCGAAGAGTTTCATTCGATATTCTTCAACAGTATCCAATAAATCTTCAGGAATAGGAATTTCACGAATGGTAACACCATCGGAACCTTCGTCCCAAACAAATGCTTTATTTTGTATTAAATCGACTACACCACGAAAGCTTCCTTCAGCACCAATTGGAACTTGCAATGGAACAGGGTTTGCGTAAAGTCTTTCTTTTATTTGAGTAACTACATCAAAGAAATCGGCACCTGTGCGGTCCATTTTATTTACGAAGGCAATGCGCGGTACATTGTAATTGTTGGCCTGACGCCAAACTGTTTCGCTTTGTGGTTCAACTCCGCCCACGGCACAAAACAATGCTACAGCACCGTCCAATACACGCAAGGAACGTTCCACCTCAACTGTAAAGTCAACGTGGCCAGGAGTGTCGATTATATTAATTTTGTAGTCTTCATCGTGGCGTTTCCAGTGCACCGTGGTGGCTGCTGAAGTGATGGTGATTCCGCGTTCTTGCTCTTGAACCATCCAATCCATGGTGGCAGCGCCATCATGAACTTCGCCAATTTTATAACTTCTTCCGGTATAGTATAATATTCGCTCGGTAGTCGTGGTTTTTCCCGCGTCTATGTGCGCCATTATGCCTATATTTCTTCTATGTTCTAGTTTTTCAGACATCTCAAATAATTATAATATGTGAAGCAGCAATCGCCTATTTAAATCTAAAATGCGAGAAGGCTTTGTTTGCTTCAGCCATGCGATGAATATCTTCTTTTTTCTTGAAGGCAGTACCTTCTTCTTTAAAAGCGGATAATATTTCACCGGCTAATTTTTGGCTCATTGTTTTTTCATGACGCTTACGTGAAGCTCCAATTAATGCTTTCATCCCGATTGATTGCTTACGAGCAGGTCTAATTTCGGTAGGAATTTGAAAAGTAGCACCACCGATTCTACGGCTTTGTACTTCTACACCAGGAGTAACGTTTGCCAATGCTTTTTTGAAAACATCCAAACTATTTTCTTCGCTTAGTTTTTCATCTACAATGCTAAGAGCTTCATAAAAAATCTCATAAGAAAGATTTTTTTTGCCTGAATACATCATATTGTTGACAAACTTTGTGACCAAAACATCATTAAATTTTGGATCTGGAAGAATAATTCTCTTTTTTGGTTTCGACTTTCTCATTTTTCAGCTAATTTTATTTTTTCTGCTTTGGTCTTTTTGTTCCGTATTTCGATCTTCTTTGGGTTCTACCATCAACTCCGGAAGTATCTAAAGCTCCACGAACTACGTGATAACGAACGCCAGGAAGATCTTTTACTCTTCCACCTCTTACCAAAACAATAGAGTGCTCTTGCAAATTATGTCCTTCGCCGCCTATGTAAGCATTTACTTCATTTCCATTGGTTAAACGAACCCGTGCTACCTTACGCATAGCCGAGTTAGGTTTCTTAGGCGTAGTAGTGTAAACCCTTAAACATACACCACGTCTTTGAGGACAAGAATCCAAGGCACGGGATTTACTTTTGTAAACCAGTTTCTTGCGTCCATTACGTACTAATTGTTGTATTGTTGGCATAAATTTATTTATTATTTTTCTGTCGTTGTCTTAAACCCATATTTTTTGGGACTGCAAAAGTATAAATATTTTTTTAAAAAACAATCCCTTATTAAAAAATTTAATCAATTATATTTAACATCGCAAGCCTTGGTTTATAAACAAGGTGTTTGCTATGCTAATCCTCTATTTTTCAAAAGCAAGCCGTTAGTTTATTAACAATTTGAACTCCTACGCAGTGCAATGAAAAACAGCGGCAAAGATAAATCTTTTCAACTTTCAAAATCAAAAATGTTCGATAATTAAAAAAGGCCAACCCATTATCCATTTCCACGGGATTTTTCAACCTGATTGTTCGAAAGATATCCAAATTTTAAAGTTATTTTTGCTAAAATATCTGACACTTCTTTATGCATCTATTATTTTTACCTCGTTGGTATCCATCTGTTTACGACAATATGTTTGGGCTTTTTGTGAAAAAACATGCCGAAGCAGCCGGACTACATCATCGGATTTCGGTTTTATACGTACAAGGTATTTCCACAAAAAAGTTGCTGGTAAAGCAGGCTTATAAGGAAGAAGGAACTGTATCGACGTATTCATTTTTTTACAAAAACGTTTCATGCAGTTTGTGGAACCAATTCAGATTTTGGTACTATTTGTTGGTGGGCTATCGTACAATCGTTCGACGATTGGGAAAGCCAGACAAAATACATGTGCATATTTTGACACGTTTAGGGCTTTTTGCTCTCTTTCTGAAATTTTATAGCAATACTCCTTATATTATAAGTGAACATTGGTCGAGGTACCAGAAAACACCCGGAACATACAAAGGATGGCTTCGGAAAAAAATCACAAAAATGGTGGTAGAGAAAGCGCAGGCCGTTTTGCCCATAAGCGAAAATCTGGCACATGCCATGCGTAGCCATCAACTCCAAAATCCAAACTATCAAATTATTCCGAATGTAGTGGATGACATTTTTTTTGAGTCAATCAAATCAAAAAAAAACGACAAAACAATTTTTATTCACGTAAGTACTTTTGAAGACCGTTCTAAAAACATCAGCGGAATACTGAGAACAATAAAACAGCTTTCAGAAAAAACAATGGATTTCGAATTTCGATTTATTGGCGATGGGATTGATTTCAAGAAGTTGAACAATTATGCCGACGATTTATCAATTCCCAAAGGGCTCATCACCTTTACAGGAGTGCAAACAGACAAGGCGTTGGTGGCAGAATATTGCGAAGCCGATTTTTTAGTCGTGTTCAGTCATTTCGAAAACATTCCGGTTGTGATTAATGAAGCATTGACGTGTGGATTGCCGGTGATTGCTACGAATGTGGGCGGCATTGCAGAGTATATTCATGCAGAAAACGGCTTTTTGATTGAGGCCGCGAACGAGCATCAATTATTAACATTATTTCTCCGCCTTGTTGAGCAAAAACCACAGTTTGATTCAAAAAAAATCAGAAAAGCTGCATTTAAACAGTTTAGCCGTGTAGAAATAGGCCGACGATTAGATGCTCTCTACCGTGAAAATTAAACGATTCGAAAAGAAAGTAATTTGTACTTTTGACCCATGAAAACCATACTAACCAATACCACTAAAGGATATCTTTTTGCTTTTATTTCTGTTGTTGCTATTTCAAATGTTTACATATTTAGCAAGGCCGCTTTAAGCGAGGCTTCCTTGATTCAATTTGGAGTTTATTGGTTTGCGCTGGGGTTTGTCTGGAATATGATTTTTGCGGTATATCGAAAAAAACTTCCGTCGATAGCCCAGTTTAAGCGCGATCATTATTTATTGCTTTTCATTTTAGGATTATTGGAAATGGCCGGAACGTATTTTTTCTTTCTAGCCATTTACACAATTCCAAATCCGGCAGTTGTTTCGTTTATAGGGAATGTAAATCCGGTTTTTGTAACTGTTTTGGGATTTCTTTTTTTGAGGGAACGATTCAACAAATGGGAACTAATTGGTATCGGACTTGCACTCCTAGGCGCATTCACGATCAGTTATAAAGGAAGTGCGGTTTTGAAAGATATCTTCATTGACGGGACAGAATACATGCTATTATCGGGAGTTATCTTCTCAATCAGCACAATTATAGCCAAGAAAAATGTAGAAAAATTGGGGCCATCGATTATGTCGTTAAGCCGAACATTTCAACTATTTCTGTATAGTTTAGGAGCAATGATCTTGGTTGGCGAATCGTTTTCCATATCAAAAACAGCATTCCGCAATATCTTTATTGGTTCCGGATTAGGTCCATTTTTAGCCTCCTTGGCCGAATATCAATCCATGAAATATATAGAGGCAAGCAGAATTAGCATTTTAGGAAGCTCCAAAGGGCTGTTTGTTTTGTTTGGCGCCTTCCTTTATTTCAATACCTTACCCGAAAAGCATCAAATTATTGGAGGTTTAATAAGTATTGCTGGCGTTCTATTCATCACTTTAGGAAAATTGATGCTTAGAAGTAAAGCTAAAGCATATTAGCAAGTCTGGCATCTTTTTCCGCAAACTATTCCACCAACCCTCTGCCTGCCTTTGTGATAGTGCCATTGGCTCTTAAATCAACAATCAGACTATCGAGAATTCCATTGATGAATATTTTACTTTTTGGAGTGGAAAAATATTTCGAAATTTCGATGTATTCATTCATGGTTACTTTTATAGGAATAGAAGGCATCTCTATCAATTCTACCAAAGCCATTTTCAGAATGAGCATATCCATCAATGCAACTCGATCAATTTCCCAATTCATAATTTTTGGTTTGATTAATTCCTGATAAGCTGCAGAATTTTTTATGGTGCTTTTGAAAATATTCTTGGCGAAAAGCAAATCCTGACCACCCTCGTCATCCAATTCGTCTTTAAACAATGGAGGCAAGGGCTTTGTATTTAGCCAAGTCTGTTTGTAAGACGAAATGGTCATCAGCACAAGTTGTTCAACCAAAAAATAATCGTCCGTCCAATTTAAATTCATTTCCTCGAAAAAAAACAAAAGGTTTTCGCTGGGAATAATAACTTCTTCGAAAAGCTGCTCAACAAATGCCTTGTCTTCCTTATAATTGGACTCTGTACTCTCCATGTATTTCTTATAGATTTCGGAATCGCGAATTTGGATGTACAATTTTCGGATCAATTCATTTTCCGGTTTCCAGTTTATGTGCAGCGCATCTATTTTCTTTTCGAGGTCCTTATTATTCACCAATTGCATGATGAGTGCATTTCGAATAAACTTTTCGTTTGGATTTACTTCTTCTTGAGTAGGGTAATATTTTTTCTTGGCTTCGCCCATCCATTCTTCCGCAAAATTTCTAATTTCGACAAGAAGCGATAATTGATACACGAACAAATCATACACTTTATCAAATTGTCGAAGCAGTTGCTTTTCACCCATATCCGGATTATTATTGCCCAATTGAGTGTAAGCGTATAAGGCTTGAAGCACTTTGATTCTAATGTGTCTTCTGCTAAGCATAAAAGGAACGTTTTTTTTTAATAATGCGGCAAAATTAGTCATTTTTCGCCAGAAACAGCAGAATTGTTTCCAAAGTTTCGGAATCAAAATGGATAAAACAAGCCTACTAAGCACAAAAAGACAAACGCATCTAGGATATATATTAAGAAAAGAAGAAAGAATTCTTTACATTTGCTTCGCATTAAACATCTCTACAATGAATGAATTTAACTTAAATGATAAACACGAGGATATCTATTCGCAGGCCATCAGAGCAGGAAAACGCACCTATTTTTTTGATGTAAAACAGAGCAAATCGAACGAAATGTATTTAACTGTAACGGAAAGTAAGCGCCATTTCAGCAGCGAACAGGGGAAATTTGAATACGAAAAACACAAGATTTTTCTATTTAAAGAAGATTTCGAAAAATTTTCTGAAGGGCTAAAGGAAGCGATTCTATTCATTGAAAATGGCTCTACAAACGAAAACCTAAAAGACATAAACAGAGAACTGTCCGACGAAAGCGAAAGTTTTCAGATTCACTCCGAAGTAAAATTCGAAGATCTGGATTAAAAAACAGAGAATCAACAAACCCGATTATTTTAAAAAAATCGGTTCTGATTCTACAAAGGGCTTTTTCATCAAAGCATTGGAATTGTTAATAAAATTTCCATCCAAAAATGGATTAAATTGTACTTTTGCACAAACAAAAATTCTATGACAAAAGTAATCTCGATAGCAAATCAAAAAGGAGGCGTAGGCAAAACGACTACAGCAATTAATCTCGCCGCCGGGCTTGCTGTTTTAGAACATAAAACTTTAATTATTGATGCCGATCCTCAAGCCAACTCCACGTCTGGTATTGGGTTCGATTCAAAAAATATTACGACCGGAATTTACGAATGCATCATGGATGGCATAGATCCTCACGAGGTCATTCTCGAAACTCAAACACCAAACTTATTCCTTCTTCCGGCTCATATTGATTTAGTTGGAGCCGAAATAGAACTCATAAATCAACCAAACCGAGAACATATTCTGGAAAAAACCATCGAAAAGCTAAAAGGGCATTACGATTTTATTATCATCGACTGTTCTCCGTCTTTGGGATTGATCACCATCAATGCATTAACGGCCTCAGATTCGGTCATTATTCCAGTACAATGCGAGTATTTTGCACTCGAAGGATTGGGAAAACTGCTCAACACGATTAAAATAGTACAAACGCGATTGAACAAAAAACTCGACATAGAAGGAATCTTATTAACGATGTACGATCCGCGTCTTCGCCTGTCAAAACAAGTTGTAAAAGAAGTGAAAACCCACTTTCAGCAAATGGTTTTCAAAACCATTATTACCCGCAATACAAAATTAGGAGAAGCACCAAGTTTTGGCGAAACGGCCATCATGCACGATGCATCGAGCAGTGGTGCAATAAATTATCTTAACTTAGCTCGCGAAATATTGCAAAACAACAATATGACAAGCCTCACGGCAAAAAACAAAAATAATTAATTATGAGCAAAAAGCTAGCAATGGGTAGAGGCCTTGATGCCATCTTGGGAAGTCCCGAAACTGACATTACGTCCAAAGATATCTCCGGCAATTACGTTGTTGGAGCAGTTGCAGAGCTGGCTATTCACCAAATAGAAAACAATCCTTTCCAGCCAAGAAGTGAGTTTGAAGAACAGGCTTTGCTGGAACTTGCCGACAGCATTCAAAAGCAAGGAATTATCCAACCCATCACCGTTCGAAAAATTGGATTCGAAAAATATCAATTAATTTCGGGCGAACGCAGACTTCGTGCTTCAAAAATTGCCGGATTCAAATCTATCCCTGCTTTTATTCGGGTTGCCAACGACGAACAAATGCTGGAGATGGCATTGGTTGAAAATATTCAGCGCGAAAATCTGAATGCCATCGAAATAGCAATAAGTTATAGTCGCTTGATCGAAGAATGCCAAATTACGCAAGAAGAATTGAGCACTCGGGTTGGAAAAAAACGCTCAACAGTTACCAATTATATTCGTTTGCTCCGCCTTCCGGCCGAAGTACAGATTGCATTATCCCAAAATCAGTTGAGTATGGGACATGCTCGCAGTTTGATAAACATCGAAAGTTTGGCAATACAACTTAAATTGTTGGAGCAAATTATCGCTCAAGATCTTTCTGTTCGAGAAACCGAAAAATTGGTAAAAGAAATTCTAAATCCGGCTGAAAAAACGAATCGAAAAAAGGAAGATTATCTGCCTTCCGCTTACCTCGGCTATCGAAGTCAATTAAACAATTTATTGTCCACCCGTGTTGAGCTGAAGAAAAACGCGAAAGGCGGCGGAAAAATCAATATTCCTTTTTCGGGAGAAGCAGATTTGATGCGAATTATTTCGCTTCTCGACAAATAAGGCTCTGACACTATTTCATTGAGGATGAAGAATCAACATGGAAACAAAATTGCATTTTTCCAAAAAAAATTAAATTTCTTTGGGTTGATTTTATTTTTAATGGCTTTCGCTCCCAATTCTTTTTCGCAATCTTCTACTGAAATAAATCTTCCAAAACACCGCTATTTCGAAGATCATAATCCAACAAAAGCTATGTGGATGTCGGCCGCACTTCCGGGACTTGGTCAATATTACAATAAAAAATATTGGAAAATACCCATTGTTTATACCGGGTTCAGCACTTTGGCCTATTTTTCGATTATCAACAAGCAAGAATATGTGAAGTACCGCGATGCGTATTCGCTTAAACTGGAATTGAACGGAACTGTTGCCAATATTCCACTCATCGACAATTATACAAAAGAGCAACTGCTTAGTATGCGCGAGTATTACCAATCTAATTTGGAATTGAATTATATCTTATTTGGCGCATTTTATCTTTTGCAAATAATTGATGCGGCAGTAGATGCTCATTTGTATCAATACGATATAAACGATAATTTGAGTTTTGGGATTGATCCAATTATTTATCAAAACAATTCCAGTTTTCAGGTTTCTCCGGCCTTCAAACTTCGTTACACATTTGGAAATCCCTAAACGGATTCGCAAAAACTTTGATGATCAATAAAAACCAAAACCATAAAACGAGCTACAATGATGGAAAATAAGAAAAACGCCCTAAATATTGCACTTCTCGGTTATGGAAAAATGGGAAAAGAAATCGAACAGATTGCATTGGCTCAAGGTCATAAAATCGTGCTTATCATCGACAATGAAAAAGATTGGATCGAAAACGAACACATTCTTCGCAATGCCGATGTTGCCATTGACTTCAGTATGCCACAAACTGCAGTCGGAAACATCGAAAAATGCTTTGCTGCCAATTTGCCAATCGTTGTGGGAACAACTGGTTGGTATGCTGACTTTGACCGAATAAAAAACATCGCCCTCAAGAAAAACCAAAGTTTGTTTTACGCTACCAATTTTAGTTTAGGCGTGAATATTTTCTCGGCCATCAATAGCAAGTTGGCCCTAATCATGAATCGATTTCCCAACTATGCTGTGCGAATGAGCGAAACCCATCATACTCAAAAACTGGATGCGCCCAGCGGAACAGCCATCAGCTTAGCCCAAGGAATTATCAACGAAGTGGAAAGGATTGAGAATTGGAAATTAGTAAAAAGTCCTTCCGAAGAAATTTCGACAAACCTTTTGCCTATCGAAGCGCACCGCATTGATCAAGTTCCCGGAACGCACGAAATCGTCTATTTTTCGGATGTTGATGAAATAAGAATGGTTCATGAAGCCAAAAACCGAAAAGGTTTTGCAAAAGGAGCTGTTTTGGCAGCCGAATGGCTTGTTGGAAAGAAAGGAATTTTCACGATGCGTGATTTTCTGAACCTATAAAGTCCATTTTCTAAAACAACTGATTCTGCGCTAAAATGGCGCTTAACAAAATTTAATAACATAAATTTGCTACTTCCAAGCAAAAAAAAGACTTTTGCAATACATTAAAAGATATCGCTATGACACTTTTGTATTTTACCTTATTTCTTCCCGTTTTGTTTACAATTCCGGCACTCTTTGCATACAAGCTGGTAGAAAGAGCGAACATTCCCGGCTGGAAAATTTTAATTCCTTATTACAATCTCTATATTCTTGTTAAACTAACCGAAAGAAGTTATTGGTGGTATTTATGGTTAATTATTCCTTTCATCAATGTGTTTACATTTCTTTTATTGCTCATCGAACTAATCAAAGGATTTAAGCGCACTCAAATGCTCGACCAAGTTTTGGTTTCTCTTTTTCCGTTTATTTATTTGCCTTGGTTAAGCACCAAAAATCAAGCTTGGATTCCGCTCAATAAAAGAGCTAAAATTCACAAATCGATAGTTCGAGAATGGATTGATGCCATTGTTTTTGCAGTAATTGCCGCTTCCATTATTCGTATTTTTTTGATGGAAGCCTATACCATTCCAACCAGTTCGATGGAAAAGTCGCTTTTGGTGGGCGATTTTCTTTTTGTTAGCAAAATGGCTTATGGCTCTAAAAGTCCTCAAACGCCCATTGCATTTCCATTTGTCCATCATACTTTACCTTTTACCGCTTTTACAAAATCTTATGTAGAGTGGATAGAATTTCCTTATCATCGGTATCCGGGATTCGGCAAAATCAAGAACAACGATGTGGTTGTTTTCAATTATCCGAGCGGCGACACAGTTGTTTTAGAACGCCAAAACGAAGATTATTATCAAATTGTGCGCACTATGGAAATTGAACAGGAAACACGAATTGGCAAAGATTACAAAGCGGGAATGGGTCGTAAGGCCGTTTGGGAGCGTTATCATGTTGCAGCCCGTCCGGTCGATAAACGCGAAAACTACATCAAACGTTGCATTGCAATTCCGGGCGACAAGCTCGAAATCATCGACCGACAAGTATATATAAATGGGAAAGTGGCCGAAAATCCCAAAAACATGCAATACATGTATGATGTAATTACGAATGGAACGGGGCTCAATCCACGTGCACTTGACGATCTTGAAATCAATGAAGGAGGACAAATTAGCAATACACATTACGTATTGCCCCTAAGCTTTGATAAAAAACAAGACTTGGAAAAATTTGCAAATGTACAATCAGTAAGAGTTAGAAACAGAGCAAAAGGGCAAAGTTATTTTCCAATTTTCCCTCACGACCCAATAAATTTTGACTGGAATGAAGATAATTTTGGACCGCTGATAATTCCCAAAAAAGGAGCTACAGTAGAAATCTCACCCGAAAACATTTCACTCTACAAGAAAATCATTTCAAAATACGAAAACAACAAACTAGAAATAGAAGGAACCACTATTAAAATAAACGGAAGCATTGCAAACACCTATACTTTCAAAATGGATTATTATTGGATGATGGGCGACAACAGACACAATTCGGCCGATTCGCGTTATTGGGGTTTTGTTCCCGAAGATCATATAGTTGGAAAAGCTTCCTTTGTTTGGCTGTCGTTAGACAATCAAAAAGGACTGTTCGACGGAAAAATTCGTTGGAGCAAAATGCTTCGATTTATTCACTAAGCACAAATTTTTAAATCTTATAATCAAATGACAACAGCAGAAATTAAAACAAAATACGGCGTAATGAAAGTGGAGTTCTACGATCAAGACGCGCCCAATACGGTAGCTAATTTTGTAAAACTTTCGAAAGAAGGCTATTACGACGGCTTGACTTTTCATCGTGTGATACCCGATTTTGTGGTACAAGGTGGATGTCCAAAAGGCGACGGAACCGGCGGCCCTGGATACAAAATCGACTGCGAACTAAAGGGAAATAATCAACACCACGATCGAGGCGTTCTTTCGATGGCTCATGCAGGAAGAAATACAGGAGGCTCTCAGTTTTTTATCTGCCATAGCCGCCAAAACGTGGCTCATCTCGACCGCAACCATACTTGCTTTGCGAAAGTAGTTGAAAATGTAGATATTGTAGATCAAATTCGCCAAGGCGATAAAATCGAAAAAATCACCATTTCCGAAAATTAGAAATGCTGGATTTACGAATAAAAACCCGGACAATTGTTCGGGTTTTTTTTATTTTTTCGAACATTGATGCGTTAATAAGCTTTTTGAAGAAGGCGGCTTATCCTTTCAATTTTTAATAATTTTGTTTTGAAAAGTGTTTTGATATTATCGCAACAAAAGAATTAATGGCAAAAAAAACAAATACTCTAAAAGTTCAACCAATCGTTGAATCTGTAAGTGCAGAACCAAAGAAGACAAAAAAAGCAAGCAGTCCCTCCATTTTTGGAGAGAAATTCCGATTGACCTTTGGCGCCTTTTTGATCGTATTTTCCATTTATTTATTCTTTTCCTTTATCAGTTATTTTTTCTATTGGACAAATGATTTCGACAAAATTTACGACTTTGACATTTCAGATTTGGACGGCACCGTGCCTATTCAAAATTGGGGCGGATTTATTGGAGCTTGGATAAGCCACCAATTTATTTACAAATTTCTAGGTATTTCGGCCTTATTGATTCCGTATTTACTCTTTATAGTTGGACTAAAACTAGCCCTAAACATCACACTTTTTTCGATCGGAAACAGTTTTAAATCGGCCTTGGTAATCAGCGTTTGGACAGCACTTCTTTTTGGAACCATCGCCGGAAAAGGTCAGTGGGGAATTTTTGGTGGAATTTTTGGTTATCAGCTAAGCCTATGGCTACAGAATACCATTGGATTTACCGGCCTCATTGCGTTGCTGGCTTTTATTCTTTTTGCATTCTTAGCAATCCAATTCAATTTTATATTGAACGCACTAAAAGGAGCAAACGAACGGAAACAGTTAAAAAAATCGGTCGCGTTGGGACAAACAGAAAACAATACCAATTACAATCTGGAAGAATACGCCGTTGAAGATGAAGATCTAAGTCAAGAAAATACGGAGAGGGAAGAAGACTACGACGACGATGAAATCGAAAATGCCGGAGAGCTTCAACTCATTGTAAAAGACAAAACCATTCCTGGAAATAAAGCGCCCGAATTGGAGATTGAAATACCGCAGTCGGACGAAATTTCTGAAATAATCATTGCCGAGACCGACGACAACGTAGAGGAACTAGACATGAGTATTGAAGTACTTGAAGAGAAAAAAGTTGATTTTATTCACCACACCATTGATACCGCCTACGATCCTACCGAAGAATTGAAAGATTATAAATTTCCAACCATCGATTTACTCAACGACTATGGCAGTGATAAAATAAGCATTTACAAAGAAGAAATAGAAAAAAACAAAGATCGAATTGTCGAAACGCTCGAAACTTACAATATCAGCATACAAAAAATAAAAGCCACCGTAGGCCCAACTGTTACTCTGTACGAAATTGTACCGGCAGCCGGAATTCGTATTGCTAAAATAAAAAATCTGGAAGATGATATTGCGCTAAGTCTTTCTGCTTTAGGAATACGAATCATTGCTCCCATTCCGGGAAAAGGAAGTATTGGTATAGAAGTTCCAAACTTGCGACCCGACATTGTTCCAATGCGAAGCATCATTTTATCGGAAGCTTTTCAGAACAACAAATTTGATTTGCCAATCGGATTAGGCAAAACTATTAGCAACGAAAGCTATGTGTTCGACCTGACAAAAATGCCACACCTTTTGCTAGCCGGGGCAACCGGTCAAGGAAAATCGGTAGGACTAAACGCTGTAATTGCATCCTTACTTTACAAAAAGCATCCTGCCGAACTGAAAATGATCATGGTGGATCCAAAAAAAGTGGAATTAAGTTTATTTTCCAAAATAGAACGTCATTATCTAGCCAAACTTCCAGATATGGAAGAAGCCATTATCACCGATACCGGAAAAGTGGTAAAAACTTTGAAATCGCTCACAGTGGAAATGGACAATCGCTACGATTTATTGAAAGACGCTCAAGTACGAAATATAAAGGAATACAATGCCAAATTTGTAGCCCGACGCTTAAATCCGGAAAAAGGGCATCATTTTATGCCTTACATTGTCTTGATAGTGGATGAATTTGCCGATTTGATGATGACCGCAGGAAAAGAGGTAGAAGGCCCTATCACGCGCCTTGCCCAATTGGCTCGTGCTATTGGAATCCACTTGATTATTGCTACGCAGCGACCTTCAGTAAACATTATTACAGGAACCATCAAAGCAAATTTCCCTGCCCGAATTGCTTTTCGAGTGACCTCAAAAATAGATTCAAGAACAATTTTAGATTCCGGCGGAGCAGATCAATTGATTGGAAGAGGTGATATGCTCATGTCGTCGGGCTCGGATATCATACGACTTCAATGCGCGTTTATCGACACACCGGAAATTGATAAAATTACCGAATTTATTGGATCGCAAAGAGCCTATCCTACGGCATTCCTCTTGCCCGAATGCGAAGACGAAGAAAACGAAGTTTCCGCCGACTATTCCCCCGATGAGCGAGACGAACTCTTTGAAGATGCTGCACGAATTATTGTGTTGGCACAACAAGGATCTACTTCCTTGATTCAACGAAAACTGAAATTGGGCTACAACAGAGCCGGCAGAATAATAGATCAATTGGAAGCGGCCGGAATTGTGGGCAAATTTGAGGGAAGCAAAGCGCGCGATGTTAAAATTGGAAGCGAAATGGCTTTGGAACAGTTTTTGAAGGATCTATATTCAAAAGATCGCGGAACCAAGTTCAACTAAAAAAAATAAATTGAGAAATAGTTTTTTTTAGGACCGATTGAAAAACTTTTCGTGATTTGAGTTTATGCAAAAATAAATTGAAACAAATAAAATTAGATAAAATGAAAAAGTTAAAACAGGCTTTATTATTGGTTTTTCTTATTGCTACCGGCACCTTGTTTGCTCAAAATAGCGGCCAAAAAATCTTGGACGAATTGGCCAAAAAAACCAATGCGTCTAAATCGATCAAAGTGGGATTTAGCTATGAAATGACGAATATAGAAGCCGACATCAATGAAAAAACAGAAGGCACACTTTTGGTGGCAGGCAACAAATACCATTTGAATATTGCCGGACAAGAGATTATTTGCGATGGAACAACAAGTTGGACCTATATTGCCGAAGCCAATGAAGTGCAAATAAACGAAGTGGACAAAGAAGAATCGTTCAGTCCGAACAAATTGCTCTCCTCCTATTCCGACGATTATGACGCAGCATTAGAGAAAGAATATACAGAAAATGGCAAGGTTTTCTATTTGCTCAAACTAAAACCAAAAGCAAAAAACAGTAGTTTTAATTATGTTCTTTTAAAAGTGGACAAAGCAAAAATGCAGTTGGAAAGTTTTATCATGTACGATTTCGACAACAATATTTTTTCGTATAAAATAAAGGAATATCTGAGCAATATTTCGCTTCCCGAAAATGCTTTCAAGTTCAATTCGGCGAAGTATCCAAAAGCGGAAATTATCGACATGCGATAAGATAGCCTGAAACAAAAAAAAGCTCCGATGGAGCTTTTTTTTGTTTTCACTGATTTCAATCAAAACCCCGACCCTATTCCTCTTGCTTTTGTTTTAATGCAGCTTTAACAAAATTCACAAAGAGCGGATGTGGATTGGCAACGGTGCTTTTGTATTCCGGATGAAATTGAACTCCAATAAACCAAGGGTGGTTTTTAATTTCAACTATTTCCACTAGATTTTCGGCCTGATAAGTTCCGGTAGCTATCATTCCGGCAGCTTCAAATTTTTCAAGAAAGTGATTATTAAATTCAAAACGATGACGGTGACGTTCGTGAATCAATTCAGATTGATAGATATCAAAAGCCCTAGAATTCGGTTTAAGCTTACAATCGTAGGATCCCAATCGCATAGTGCCGCCCATTCCGGAAATTTTTTTCTGAGCTTCCATAATATCAATAACAGGGAAAGGCGTTTGCAAATCAAATTCCGTCGAATGAGCATTGTTCAGCTTCAATACATTTCGAGCAAATTCGATCACAGCACATTGCATTCCCAAGCAAATACCAAGAAATGGAATTTTGTTTTCGCGCGCAAAGCGAACAGCAGAAATTTTTCCTTCAATACCTCGTTCGCCAAAACCGGGTGCTACTAAAATTCCATTCATTCCTTTTAGCAATTTGGCGGCACCTTGTTTTTCGATCAGTTCAGAATGAACCATTCGGATATTCACTTTCACTTGATTGCTGGCTCCGGCATGAACAAACGATTCGAGGATTGATTTATAGGCATCTTTCAGTTCCACGTATTTTCCAACTAAAGCAATATTCACTTCTGTTTTCGGATTTTTGAGTTTACGCAAAAATTCTTCCCAATCAGAAATATCTAAATCGTTTTCGACCGGAACATTTATTAGTTTGAGCACTTCGGTATCCAGCTTTTCTTGACGCATCAAAATAGGAACATCGTAGATACTTTCGGCATCAATAGATTCGATAACACTGCTTTGTGCAACATTGCAGAAACGGGCTATTTTTTCGCGCAGATGATCGTTTAGATGATGTTCTGTCCGACAAACAATGATATCGGGCTGAACGCCTTGTTCTTGCAACATTTTTACGGAATGTTGAGTTGGTTTGGTTTTCAATTCGCCGGCAGCCGACAAATAAGGAACCAACGTAAGATGAATGACTAAAACATCTTTTCCCATTTCCCATTTCATTTGTCGAACAGCCTCAATATATGGCAAGGATTCAATATCGCCCACCGTTCCGCCAATTTCGGTAATCACAAAATCGTAATGATTCCGTTCGGTCAGAAGTTTTACACTTGATTTGATTTCGTCGGTAATGTGAGGAATTACCTGAACAGTAGAACCCAAATAAACGCCTTTTCTTTCTTTTTCAATCACCGACAGATAAATCCGTCCGGTCGTAATATTGTTGGCCTGCGAAGTAGGTTCGTTCGAAAAGCGTTCGTAGTGACCCAAATCCAAATCCGTTTCGGCGCCATCTTCTGTAACGTAACATTCGCCATGCTCATAGGGATTTAGAGTTCCCGGATCAATATTGATGTATGGATCCAATTTTTGAATCGTTACTTTAAAACCTCTTGATTGAAGCAATTTTGCTAAAGATGCTGATATAATTCCTTTTCCTAAAGAGGACGATACGCCACCGGTAACGAAGATAAATTTTGTGTTCGACATTGGTTTCTTATTTGTACAAATAAGTCAGCAAAATTAAACATTTTAAAGGAAATTGAACTATAAATTATCGCTTCCTCAAGAAAATATTTTCCGAAATCGACAAATAATTCATTCGATTAGAAAAAGTTATCGCATTGGTAAAATTGGAAATCAAAAAAGGAAT
>DMBV01000131.1 GCA_003445975.1 Bacteroidales bacterium | reverse complement strand
AAATAATTTATTAGAAATCGTACCAAAAAAAAATGCGTAACCTTGGGTTACGCATTTTTTTGAGAAGCATTTGATTTTATTCTTCTATGATAATATGATGGATGAGCTTAGAGGATTTTCTGAGCATTTCGCTCACTCCACAATAGCGTTCTTGCGAAAGGTTTACTGCCTTCTCCAATTTATCCATTTGTAAATCTTTTCCTCGGAAAATATAATTAACTGTTATGGTATGAAAATATTTTGGATGTTCTTCGGTCAATTCTCCCTCTACTTCCACATTGAAATAATCGGGCGTAATTCTCATTTTTTTCAAAATTGAAATGACATCCATGGCTGTACATCCACCCAATGACACAAGAAGCAATGTTTTTGGACGTGGTCCCAAATTACGACCGCCTACAGCCGGAACCGCGTCAATAATGATCTTGTGTGTATTATCATGCAAACTGGCTTCAAATGCCATTTCGTCTTTCCAAGTTACTTCTACTTTTTCTTTCATAAATATTTAAAATTTATCTATTGTTTTTTTTCGCAAAGATAATAAAAAGCCAAACTTACATCTCAAAGCAAAAATTTAGGCTTTAAAAAGTGCGTTTTGAGATTCCGTTCTATCAAAAAATAATGCAAATCGAATTTTACTGTCGGTTAAAAAATGTTAAGCGAGGAATTAAAAACCAAAAATTAATCTTGTTGGAGGTTAAAATATTCCCAAATGGCAAAAAAAATGTAATTTTGCCATTTGGGAATAATCTGTAGCAAGAGCAAAACAAATGACACAGTTTTTTAAATACCATGGGGCTGGAAACGATTTTATATTGATCGATGCAAGGACGAAAAAGCCCGTTTTGAGCCAACAAGACATCAAAACATTGTGCGATCGGAATTTTGGCATTGGAGCCGATGGATTGATGTACTTACTTCCGGCCAATGACTTCGATTTCGAAATGAAATATTTCAATAGCGACGGATACGAAGGAAGTATGTGCGGAAATGGCGGCAGATGCATTGTTTCCTTTGCCTACGATTGTGATATAAAAAAATCGCACTATCACTTTGTGGCCATCGATGGAGAACATTCTGCCGATATTTTAGAAATAAAGGGAAACGAGAAGCAAGTTAGCTTGCAAATGCAAGATGTTCAGAATGTTGAAAAAATTGACAATCATTTAGTTCTCAACACTGGCTCACCCCATCATCTTAGTTTTTGTAAGTCGCTGGATAAGAAAAATGTTTTTGCCGCCGGAAAATCGATTCGTTATTCAGAAAAATTCAAAGCAGAAGGAATTAATGTCAATTTCATTGAACAGAATAAAAATCAATTATTTGTACGCACTTATGAGCGCGGGGTAGAAAATGAAACCTTGGCCTGCGGAACTGGCGTTACAGCCGCTGCAATTGGAGCCTATATCAAAAGCCGAAAAAAATTCACTTCCTACCAAATCAAGACGCTGGGCGGAAATCTTAGAGTGAGTTTCAAAGCAGAAAACAGCTCTTTTACAGAAGTTTATTTGGAAGGGCCGGCAAAATTTGTTTTTCAAGGTACAATTCAAATCTAAACAGCGAATATGAACGAAAGTGAAAAGATAAAACTCAGAGCGCCGGAATTGTCGGATTTGAATCAGCTTTTCTCGTGGGAAAATGATGTTGAATTGTGGCATCTGAGCAATACCATTCTGCCCATTTCCAGATTTAGTATTGAGCAATATATTCTTTCGGAACACGAAGATTTCTATACAAAAAAACAAGCCCGGTTTATGATTTCTCTTTTCAATGAAAAAGAAATTGCCTGCCTAGGAGCCATCGATTTATTTGATTTTGACCCAAAAAACAGAAGAGCCGGAATAGGTATATTGATTGAGGAGAAATATCGTAAAAAAGGCTATGCGAGTCAAGCCTTGGCACAACTTATTGAGCATAGTTTTGCTACGCTAAATTTGCATCAATTGCATTGCTCTATTTTGGTTTCAAATGTCGAGAGTATAGAATTGTTTAAAAGGCACAAATTTTCAATAATTGGCATCCGAAAAGAATGGATTTTGTTGAATAACGAATGGCAAGACGAATATCTCCTTCAGTTGATAAACCAAAAATTGATGTAAAAATGGACTTTTACCACAGTAAATATAGCAAATCCAAAAGGAAAAAATTCAAATTTAAACGTTGGTTTCTTGGGCTTGTGTTTATTTTTATTTTCATTTTTGGAGGAATTGGATATATCGTTTATCAAGCAGGCTTTTCGCCAAATATATGGGTACCAAGTGGTAAAAAAGAATTTATTGTTTTTATTAAACCCACCGACCAGTTTTCGGATTTGAAGAAGCAATTGTATTCGAATGGACTGATTGTCCATCGAAAAGATTTTGAATGGTGGTCCAAGCTGAAGAAATTTGATCAATCACTAAAACCCGGAAAATATAAGCTCACGGGAGGAATGTCGAACAACGACTTAATAAACCAAATACGAAGCGGCAACCAAGAACCGGTTCGATTGATTTTCAATAATATAAGACTGAAAACAGATTTGGCTGGAAGAATTTCCCAACAGCTCAACTGCGATAGCACAGTTTTATTGAACTTACTCAACGATAGCGTTTTGGCTGGAAAATATGGATTCACAAACGAAACGATTTTGTGTATGTTTATTCCAAATACGTATTTTCTCAATTGGACTACTTCTGAAGCAAAATTTTTGGATAGAATGCACTATGAATACCAACAATTCTGGAACAAAACCAGATTGGAAAAAGCCTCCGCACAAAAACTTTCTCCGGTCGAAGTATCCATTCTTGCGAGTATCATCGACAAAGAAACCCAGAAAAACGATGAAAAAGCACGAATAGCCGGTGTTTATCTGAATCGTTTGAAGTTAAACTGGCGCCTGCAAGCTGATCCAACTTTGATTTTTGCCATTGGCGATTTTACAATAAAACGTGTACTCAATGAATATATGCAATTTGAATCGCCTTACAATACCTATAAACACGAAGGTTTGCCACCCGGTCCAATTTGTATTCCATCTATTTCCTCCATTGATGCGGTTTTAGATGCCGAACAACATAAATATATGTATTTCTGTGCAAAACCTGATTATTCGGGCTATCATAATTTTGCAACGAATTATATACAGCACACTACCAATGCCTATTTGTATAGAAATTTTCTGAACAGCGAACGGATTTTTAAATAATTCGAATTTTTTTTGACTTTTCTTGAAAAGGCTTTTGCTTACATTTGCGCTTTTTAAAATCGAATAAAGTGAAGTCTTCGTCAAAATCTTTTCAATTATCAGTCATGCTCTTCAAAAGATGGACAAACAAACCTTTTGCCGTTTTCAACAGCCTCAAAAGAACGATAAAAATTGCCGTAATGGGTCTGACTTATAGCTTGCTTACCTTGGCCGCCTGCACTTCATTTGCGCAATCAGATTCTTTGCGTATCGACAAAAAATTAGAACTCGATGAAATTGAAATCATTTCGGCAGCCGAACCATTGATTTTCAGTCAGCAGGCACGATTGGTAACATTGATTACAAAACAAGACATTCTTCTATCGAGTCAAAGCGAAATTGCCGGATTGCTTAGTTTCCAAAAAGCCATCGATATTAGCTCCAGAGGCGGATTTGGCGTACAAAGTGATATTTCTATTCGCGGTAGCTCTTTTGACCAAGTCTTGGTTTTATTGAATGGATTTCCGATTTCAAATGCGCAAACCGGGCATTTTAGTTTAAATATTCCTATGATCTCTAGTGCCATTGAACGAATTGAAGTTTTGGAAGGCTCTGCTGCCCGAATATATGGAACAAATGCCTATGCCGGCGCTGTAAATATTGTCACCCATCCTTCAAACGACAAAAAAGTCCAATTTACCGCTCAAGTTGGTGACAACAAATATTTTAATTTAGGCGCGTTTGTAAACATCGCTACCAAAAAAAATAAAACTTTTCTTAGTTTTCAAAAATCGGCCAGCGATGGATATATGGAAAACACAGATTTTCGAATAAAGAATTTCTATTTACAATCGCTGTGGCTGGAACGAAACTATCAATTGGACTTGCAATTGGGATTTCAGCAGAAAGACTTTGGCGCAAATGGATTTTATTCGGCCAAATATCCCTTGCAATACGAATACAATGCCGCTTACACCGGAAACTTCAGTTTGCTTACCGGAAAACGCTTCGTTTCTAAATTTGGTTTATTTTGGAATCGGCATCAGGATCAATGGGTTTTAAATCGTGAAAATCCAGCGTTCTATCAGAATTTTCATCAATTGGAAATGGTTGGTTTTAAGTCGAATCACCGTTTTAGCAGCGTATGGGGAAAAACACAAATTGGAGTTGAACTCAAACGAGAAGCGATTTGGAGTACAAAATTAGGCAAAACTCAAGTGGAGCCAAAACCGGTTCCTTGGAATGCCGAATACAGTTTTAATTATTTTGCAAAGCGAGAAAACGCAAGCATTTTTATCGATCAACAAATTTCGTTGTTGCCCAAATTTTATACCGCATTTGGTTTTTTGGCCAATTGGAATTTAGATTCTAAATTTTATTTTTTTCCAGGCATCGATCTTAGCTACGAATTGACCAAGAAATGGAAATTTTTCGGTTCGCTCAACCAAGGCATGCGTTTGCCAACTTTTACAGACTTATACTATTCCGATCCTTCGAACATTGGCAATCCTGCATTGCTCGCCGAAAAAGCCACTTCTTTTGATATCGGTTTCAAAATGAATCATCAGCAATTATTCTTTGATGTGGCCTATTTTCTGCGCAATGGCAAAAACAGCATCGATTGGGTGTGGGTGGAAGCAATTGAAAAATGGCAAACACAAAATATTTTGGAACAAAATAGCCAAGGATTTGAAACAAGTATAAAATGGAGCAATCCTTTTGGGAAAAGACTTCTACGCGAATTGAGCGTGAACTATTCGTTTATCGATGTTCGGTTGAAAGAGGCTCCTCAGCTCACAAAATATGCAAGTACACATCTAAAACATCAACTCAATTTATCTGCAGTTGTTCAACTAAGTTCACATTTAAAATCTAAGATGGAATTGAGTTATCGCGACCGAGTTGGCGTTTTTCAATCCTACGATTTTGAAACGCTTCAATACCAAGAAATCGCATATAAAGAAGTATTTTTGCTGAATGGCAAGCTAAGTTATAGCCAATCGCTTTTTACTGTTTTTGTTGATGGCATGAATTTATTGAATAGCCATTATTTCGAAAATGGAGTTATGCAAGCAGGCAGATGGGTAAAAGGCGGACTAATATTTAATCTAAATCTAACAAATTGAAAAAAAATCACTTCGAAAAAGCGCATATTGCTTTGCTGTTTGCAATGATGTTTTGGGGTATGTCTTTTGTATGGACACGCCAACTTTTAATGGTATTTTCTCCTTTAATCATCATCTTTTTTCGTCTCATTTTATCATTTATCCTGCTTTTTGCCATTGCAAAACTCAGCAAGCGATTACAAAAAATCCACAAACGAGATTATGGTTATCTTTTCCTTTTGTCGATGTCGCAGCCTTTTTTGTATTTTATTTTTGAAGGATATGGAATCAAATATACATCGGCTTCCATAGCCTCTATTCTCATTGCAACCATTCCTTTGTTTACGCCCATTGGAGCATATTTCTTATTTAAAGAGAAGCTGGGCTCGATGAATATTTTCGGCTTGTTCATCTCCTTTGCCGGAGTTGTTTTGGTGGTAGCCGACTTTGGAAACAAAGCAGATTTTTCGATTCTTGGCGTTGGGCTTTTGTTTTTAGCCGTCATTACCGGAACTATTTATGGATTGGGATTAAAGAAACTCACCGAAAAATACAACAGTATAACGATTACCAGCTATCAAAATTTAATTGGAATTTTCCTCTTTTTGCCATTGATTATTGGTTTTGAAAGCAAACATCTTCTTGATTTTACCAATTTGCTTACTTTCGATTTAGCACTTTCTTTGTTCAATCTGGCCTTATTTGCCTCATCGATCGCATTCGTATTGTTTGCCTATGGAATTCAAAAAATAGGACCAAGTAAAGCATCCGTTTTTTCAAATAGCATCCCCATATTCACGCTTTTGTTTGCCTATTTTGTATTGGGTGAATCCATTACACTTTGGAAAATAGTTGGTATAGCCATTGTCTTGCTAGGCTTATTTCTTGCTCAACTCAAAAAGAGAGCGTAAATTTTAGATAAATAAAATTGGTAGGCTGTGAGCCTCAAATCACTACAAAGGGGAGCGAAAAACAAAAAGCCAAAGAAAAAATTCTTTGGCTTTCGAACAATTATTAAAAAAATATTAATTACGCGGAGTATCACTACTCCTTGACATAGCGCGGTAACCACTCCGACGCTATAATTAAGATTAACTTAATGAAAGAACTCGCTGAAAGTTAATCAATATTTATGCCAAAAAATTATGCATTTACCAATCAGTTAATTAAGTTTTTGGTAGGAATTGTTTTTATTCGATTTATGGACAAAAATTCCATATTTTCGATAATTAAAAACTCTACAACTCAATAAAATCAAGCTTTTTTTATTAAAATTCGCTTGGCGGCAGCAACAATATTTGAGGCATTTAATCCGTATTTTTCCATCAAAGCAGACGGAGTTCCACTTTGACCCCACACGTCGTTTACCGCAATCATTTCCATTGGAATTGGAAAGTTTTCACACAGAAAAGACGCAATGCTCTCCCCTAGTCCACCGGCTTTTTGATGTTCTTCAGCAGAAATCAAACATCCTGTTTTCTTTACGGAGGTTAAGATTGCCTGAACATCCAAAGGTTTAATTGTATGAATATTAATGACTTCGGCACTAATTCCTTCCTTTTCCAACGCCTCGCAAGCCAAAACTGCTTCCCACACAAGATGCCCGGTTGCTACAATTGTGAGGTCTGTTCCTTCGTTTAAAATTTGTGCTTTTCCGATTTCAAATTTCTGATTGGCATCTGTAAAATTTGGAACAGCAGGCCGTCCAAAACGCAGATACACCGGACCTTCAAATTCGGCAGCAGCAATGGTTGCCGCTTTTGTTTGATTGTAATCGCAAGGACTCAAAACAGTCATTCCCGGCAACATCTTCATCAATCCAATATCTTCCAGAATCTGGTGCGTTGCGCCATCTTCACCTAAAGTAATGCCTGCATGCGAAGCGGCAATTTTTACATTTTTTTCGGAATAGGCAATAGATTGGCGTATTTGATCGTAAACACGTCCCGAGGCAAAGGCTGCAAAAGTTCCAGCAAATGGAATCTTACCGCCAATAGTCATCCCGGCTGCCATGCCCATCATATTTGCTTCGGCTATCCCGCATTGAAAAAAACGCTCTGGGAAGTCTTTTTTGAATGCATCCATTTTCAAAGAACCGGTTAAATCGGCCACCAATGCCACTACATTGGGATTTGTTTTTCCAAGCTCGTATAAACCCGCCCCAAAACCGGAACGCGTATCAATTTTTTCTGTAAATGTGTATTTTTTCATTGTAAGTTTTTTTCTCTACTGTATATCTAATGTAATGGTTTCGCCTGTTTTTACTTCAAAGCGAACTTCTTTGGTGCTGGTGGTAGAATTTTTAAATTTCGAACGAAAAGTAATTCTATACTTTCCCGGAAGTAAATAAAGCGACTCAACATGATTTATATTCTCTCTCAAATTGTATATCAATTCCAAACCCGATTCCTGTTCGCGGTGAATAGCCCCATATCCCAATGTCGGTTTTTTTATTACCACAATGCCTGGGCCGGGAATCCGAACTGTAGTGGTATAATTTTCCGAAACCTTAACACTATCCACCATCATTCGGGGCAAACTTAAAACTTCCACCTGATACAAACCGCATAAATAAGTGTCTGTTGTGCCAAAATATTG
>DMBV01000132.1 GCA_003445975.1 Bacteroidales bacterium | reverse complement strand
TTTTTTCGCACAAGCTTCGATTCGCAATTTACCGCAAGCTTATTGTCGGGACAAAATCAGGCGCTGTCGGCATTTATTTGCTTACACTCCTTATTTGAACAAGAATGGACTTGTAGAGCACAAAAAAGCCTGTCGTCAAAAAAAAAACGACAGGCTTTTTTGTTTGGTTTAGTTCTACTTCAGTAAGAAAGCTTCTATTCCTTTCACGGCACGGAATCCGTCGGCAATGGCGCTAATGGCATCGGCGGTTTTATTCACCGCATCGCCCCCTGCAAAAACTTTCGGATCGGTGGTTTGCTGTTGCGCATTGGTTGTAATCCGCCCACGATTGATTTCTATCTTTTCTCTGAATTCTCCACTTAAAAACGAATAATCTGCCTCTTGACCAATGGCGCCAATAATGGTATCGACTTCGAGCATGGTTTCGCTTCCTTCAATTGGAACAGGAACCGGACGTCCGCCTGGCTCGGCTACCATATTGGCTTCCAAATATTCGATGGCTTTTACTTTTTTACCGCTTTCATCAGCCAAAATGCGAACAGGAATTGCTTGCGGATGAATGTGAATACCTTCGTGTTCGGCGCCCTCAATTTCTTCCCAATCGGCGGGCATATCTTCTACACGACGTCGATAAAGAATGGTTACCTGAGCGCCAAAACGAGCCGCAACACGAGCGCCGTCGATGGCCACGTTGCCGCCTCCAATCACCACCACGCGCTTGCCCACATCATAACTTTCGCCATCGTTGATCATCCGCAAGTATTCGACAGCCGGAATGGCACGTTCCAAACCTTCGCCTTCGATGCCGAGTTTCCATGGTTTTTCAAATCCAATACCAATAAATACTGCATCGTGTTTTTTATAAATTTCATCGAAAGAAATGTCTGTTCCAACGCGGGTATTGAATTTTATTTTAACACCAATTTTCTGCAGATAGCCAATTTGTTTGTCCAAACTATCCATAGGCAATCGGTATTTTGGAATGCCATACATGGTCATTCCTCCGGCAAATTTTTTCGATTCGAAAACCGTTACATCAAATCCACGCAATGCCAAATAATATGCGGCTGTTAAACCCGAAGGGCCGGCGCCTACAATACCAACTTTATATCCGTTCGATTCTTGAATTTTCGGATTTACAATTTCATGAATTAAAGTGGCTGTCTTGGCTTGTTCGGTTGCATATCGTTTAAGCCAACGAATGGCAACGGCTTCGCCCCGAACAGCAATGGCGCAGACGTCTTCGCATCTTCGTGTACATACTTTCCCACACATTTCGGGCAGTGGATTGTTGTCGTAAATAATGCGCAGTGCATCGTCGTCGTTTCCTTTTGCAATGGCGTTGATGTATTCAGGGATATGCATGTGATCGGGACAAACTTCGGTACACAATCCGCAAGAAATACAGCGACTGGCTTCGGCACGGGCTTCTTCTTCGTTGTAGCCCAATACTACTTCGGCAAAAGACTTTACTCTTTCTTCGCCTTCCATTTCGCGCATGGGCACACGATCAAAAACCATCAGACTGGTTTCTTTACTGCTTGTAAACGAAAGTTGATCTTTGCCATAAGGATTGTCAACACCCGGAGTCCACAAAAAACTGTTGGCGTCGGGCGAAACATAATTGTATTCTTTGGTGAGATTCAAAGAGGCTGTGGGGCAAACATCAACACAAAGTGCACACCAGCAACAGCGGCCATAGTCGATACGCGGACGCAAGCCGGAATTTCCTTTCGCTTGACTGATATTAAATTCGGCGGCTAATTCCACCATATCGATGGCGCCATTCATACAAATAGTAGAACAGTTTCCGCATCCAATGCAGGCTTCCAAATCGTTGTAATGAAAACCGCGATACCGATCGGCGGTATCTTTTCCCAAGATATCCAAACGTTTGGTATGTGGATTTTTACCAAATTGCGACAAGCCAATCAGCGGTCGAACAATTCCTTTTAAATCGAAAAAACTCATCTTTTTCTATTTATGATTACGGTTTACATTCTTGTAAACCAAAAATCGTTTTATCTTTCAATTTCGGGAGGACAAACGCCAAGGCTGTTCATGATGAACGACACATCGGCTAAATTTTGGCCAACCAAAACATCTTCTAACAAACTAACTCCATGCACATAAGCGGGCCCTTTGGCATGCACTCTACGGGGCTTATCGCTGCCGTCGCTCACCACATAAAAGCCAAATTCTCCGCGCACGCTTTCTACTTTTCCATAGGCCGAACCGGCAGGAATTGTCCATTTCATTGGATTTGGCATTTTATTCAAATAATCGCCGGATGGCAAATTTTGAATGATTTGACGCACCATCGAAATCGACTGACGGAATTCGAATCGGCGAACAAGGGCTCTTGCCCAAACATCGCCACCTTCAAAAATGCCCATCTGAAAATCCAGCTTGTCGTAGGCATCGTAGGGATTGTCTTTACGAACATCGTGCGCAATTCCACATCCACGCAAAGGAGCTCCTACTACACCCCATTCCAAGGCTTTTTCTTTGTTGATAATCCCAACACCTTGAGCTCTTTTTTGAAAAATAGCACTGTCGAACATCATCCGGTCGTAATCGTCCAAGCGTTTTTCGATGTAGTCCATCGTGCGAAGCACTTTGTCTTCAAAGCCTTCCGGAATATCGCGCCGAACGCCGCCGGGCCAAATATACATGTGGTAAATCCGTCCGCCGGTAAGTTCTTCGAACAGATCGAGTACGTAGTTTCTGTCGCCCACCGACCACTGTCCAACAGTATATAATCCAGCAGAGCCTGTTTGTCCGGCATACCAAAGCATGAAACTTTGAATACGCGCCAATTCCAAAACGAGTGAACGAAGATATTTTCCACGTTCGGGGACTTCTCTTCCTTCGATCTGCTCAACAGCCAAAGCGAAAGCGGCTTCAGGCGGATCCGGTTCTGGAACACAAAAACGGCACAAAATGGTTGTGGTTTGCATCCAATTTCGCCTTTCGATTAGTTTCTCAAAGGCGCGATGCAAATAGCCAACATGAGTTTGAGCTTTTACAATTGTATCGCCTTCGAGCTGAAGTTTTACCATCATATTTCCGGTAATTCCCGGATGTTGAGGTCCAAGATAGATTGTTGTTGACTTTTCTCTCATCTTATTCTCTTGAATATTTTTTTGCAAAATCAGGAATTTCTTCGCCGCTGCGGTTTGCAATTCGTTCTCTTACGTCTTGTTTGTCTTCACGTCCTGGCCGTTCGTCGAAGGTTTCGCTTACATAGTCGAGGGTATCGAAATCGCGACGCATTGGTGGGATTTCTTCCCAATCTTCGAGGATAAATTCCTTTTCTCCAATAAATCCGGGAAATTCGACCCCAAACATTTCGCGTATTTCGCGCTGATAGGTATTTATTTGTCGCCAAATTGTGTCGGTATTTTCCATAATCGGATTTTCACGTTCGATACGCGTTTTCACAAATAAGTTGATCTTTGTTTCGGGCGACCAGAGAATATAAACGAGTTCAAATTCGTCATTTTCGATCCAATCAACACAGCTCAGGTGCGAAAAGCTTTTATAGCCCAATTTTTCTTTGGCATAAAGAAGAATGGGCGCGACCAATTCTTTTGGTGCATAGACCAAAACGGCCTCTTTTCGGGCTATTTCCAATACCACATTTTCAAAAGCTGTTTCCAACTGTCGGAATAATAATTCTTCTTTTATAAAAGTTGTTTCCATGCTTGTTTTTTTTACCAATTGTATTCTACCAAAGGCCAATTTTTAAGTACTTTTTTTTGATTTTCGCGATACCAATCCAGGTTTTCCTTGTATTTGGTTGCGCCATCGGCTTTGCCTTCCGAGATCAAGCGTTGCAGTTCTTTGAAACCTGCAATAACCGATTCGGGGCGAGGCATACAACCATTGATGTAAACATCGACAGGGATGTATTTATCGAGCATTTTGATGGTGTTGTACGAATCCCAATACATTCCGCCGTTTATGGTACACGAACCAAAACCGATCACGTATTTGGGGTCTTGCATTTGTTCGTAAACACGAATGACACGTTTGAGTGTTTTGGTAGATAGATATCCGGTGATAAGGAGCAAATCGGCTTGGCGTGGTGTGGCCGCGCCGCGAACGCCTAGACGTTCGGCATCGTATCGCGAGGTCAATGTTGCCGGAAGCTCTATAGCACCGCAGCCGGTTCCGTAGGCCAACATAAATAAAGAATTTTTGCGTGTAAAATTCTTGATATACTCAACGATTGTTTGTGCGTTATTGTCGTTATACATTGAAACAGATTTTAAATCGTTTTTATTATTAGAATGAAGCCCAAAGAATGGCGATGACACCAAAAAACAAAGGCCATTTCCAGAAATAGGTGATTGCCTGTTCGGTACGATAGCGTGGACTGGTTACGCCATACAAAACAGGAATTAAATACAAAGCAAAGGTTTTGATAACCAATTCGATCAAATTGGCCGCTCCGCCCATAAAAATATTCACAAAGAGTGTAAGTTTTACGAATGCAAAAATAGACCCGCTGCTCATCATCAAGCCAAGGTATTTTCCACCAAACTCCGAAACCGGACCGGAAGCAACTTCCGCAGGCGCATGAACAATATCGAAGGGTGAATAATGAAACATGCCAAGCATGGCCAAAACGGCAGCAATAAAAGCAAAAGGATTGCTGAACATCAACCAGGTATTTTCTTGCACTTGAATATTCATTAATCCGGTGATGGAAGTAGTATGAAACTGAGCCATCAAAGCCACCATCGACATCACAAATGGAATTTCATATCCAACCATTTGACTCAGGCCACGTGTTACACCAATGGCAGAGTTTGGATTCCCTGTTTGTCCTGCCCCCAAAGCCATTCCCAAAGAGCCAAAAACCATCATATAGACTAAAAAGATTAAATCGCCGCTAAAATTTAGATTTTTAAACCAAAACCAGCCTTCGCCATTTAATACCGGTACAAACATCAAAGATGTTATGGAAGCTGTAATGGCAAAAACAGGTCCCATATGTTGCATTGCGCCATGATGAATGCTTGTTTCTTTGGAATAGAGTTTTATTACATCAAGGAAATTTTGATAGATGGGCGGGCCAACTCGGTTTTGGATACGAGCGATGATTTTCCTTCGGATTCCGCCGTAAAACATACCAACAGTAAAAGCCAGCAGTATTGTAGCCAATGCACCGAATAGTTGAAATAGAATTGTATTCATTTTACAGATTCTTTATTATTCATTTTATAAATTCACTTTTATTTACGGCTTAAAACCCAAAATATTTAGTGCCGGCAATCAACAACAATGCTAAAAAGGCCATCACATAAATGGCATAAAACTGTCCATTTCCGTTGTAAATCCGTCTCACTAAATCAAAAAGAGCTTCCAGTCCATTTCCAAGATCGGTATAATAATCGTCGATTCTTCTTTTAAGCAAAGGCCAAATGGCTCTTTCGAACGGTTTGTAAAAATCGATTTGAAAAGTCATATTGTCTTCGGGCTGAATTATTTCTCCCGATGAGCTGATATCTTTTGTTGTTACATAACGTTGTTTTCGATAACCTTTGATGGTAATGAATGCCAAAGCAATTAGAAAGACTCCCATGATTGCAATCATCACATTTTGAAGCACCACCTTATCGCCCCAGCTATTGAATAAAACGGTAAGTTGCCACCATTCGATATTGGGTATTCGTGAATCGAAGCCAAAAACAACCATTGCGTCTTGGATAGGCTCTAAGATAAAACCGGGAAAAGTGCCACTTAAAACAGAGATTCCGGAAAGCAACAACATGGGAATTAACATAGGCAAAGGAGCTTCTTTTACGTGTGCAAATTCGGGTTCTTCTTGTCCCAAAAACAAGCCGAATAAAATACGGTAGGAATACAAGAAAGCAGCCGTGCTCGAGAGAAATACCATGATTACAAGATAATAATGATCGGAAGTAATCAGGGCTTCGTACAACATCCATTTTCCAACAAAACCACCTAATGGAGGAATTCCGGCCAAAGCAATGATAGAAATCAAGCTAGCCGTAAAAGTCCAGGGCATTTTACGAATCAATCCGCTTACTTTTGTCATGTCCGTTGTTCCGGCTTGACGTTCGACAGCTCCAACAGCCATAAACAAAGTTCCTTTAAAAACAGCGTGCAAGACAGCCAAAAACAATCCAGCCATCACGCCTAAATAAGTTCCGGAAGCCAAACCAATAACAATATAACCCAACTGGGCGATTGACGAATAGGCCAGTAATTTTTTCGCATCCGATTGAATTACTGCATAAAAAGTGGCCAAAACAGCCGTTATCGCTGCCAGCCAAGCAATCACTTCGTTGACAAGCCAATTCTGATTGCTGACCAAATTAAAAAGCACCAAAGCAAATCCAAAAACGCCCATTTTAGAAAGTGCACCGGAAAATAATGCTGTAAACGACATAGGTGAACCGGAATAAGCCCCGGGCGCCCATACATGCAAAGGCATCAGGGCGCTTTTCACCCCAAAACCAATCATCAATAAAATGGCGATGGCCAATTGATAACTTGCTTTAATGGCAAAAATGCTGTCGAAAATATCGGTGAGCAGAAAACTACCTGTGAATCCGTAAATAATCACAATGGCCATCAGCATGGAATAAGCACCAATAGCACTAAAGACGATGTATTTCAATCCACGTTTATCAACATCCTTTCCGGAATAGATAACGATAAAATAAGATGACCAAGTCATGATTTCCCAGAAGAAAAAGAGCGAAATCAAATCGCGGCTCATCAAAATACCAAGCATGGAACCAATGCTAAAAAGAAAATTCATGTAGAAATAACCCAGCCGATCTTTCCCTTTCATATAGGCCGTGGAATAAATAATGGAGAGTAAGCCCAAAATACTTACGATTATTCCAAACAAAAAAGCTGCTGAAGTAAAAGCCCATTGTAGGTGAATACCACCCATCTCAAAATCTATTTGAGTGGAAGAATCCATTGTAAAAAACACATAGTTTACCAACAGCATTAGCAGCACAACAAAGCCATCGCGAAGAATTGGCAAGAACTTATTCAGTAAATAACTGAACAAAGCTCCTCCAAAAACTAAGATTAAAAGAAGTATTAAACTGTTCATTTCTTTCTCATTTTATTTAAGCCCTACGGATAAAACCGACTGAATATAACTTTGTTTGTCGAGTAAATCTGTTGTTGCTCGCTCAATAAATCCACTTATCAAGTCGGGATATACGCCAACGGCAACAATGATAATAGCGAGAATAAACATAGCCAATTTTGCATTGAAACTCGGGATTTTTAATTCAATTGTTGAAATTCTCTCGCGAAAATAAATCCGGTGTATCACTCGGAAATAATACACGATTTCTATCACGCTCACCACCAAAATAATGGCAATAACAGTCATGAGACGAACATCAGCGGCCGCCATTAACAGATACAATTTACTCCAAAATCCTGCAAAAGGAGGCATTCCTACGATTGCTAAAGCGCCGAGCGCAAAAAGAAAAGAGGTAAAAGGTAAATGTTTTCCAATTCCGTCCACATCGTCTAAGGTTTTTTCAGTTGAATTATAGACCAGATAGGTTCCGCTGAGGAATAACATGCCTTTAATAATGGCGTGGTTAAACATCAGAAAAATGGCGGCAAAAACAGAATCGTGAGTGCCAATACCAAAGGCAACAGCAACCAATCCCATTTGTCCGATACTGGAATAAGCCAGCATCCGTTTTAATTTACCTTGCCGTAAAGCGATCACTTCGGCTACTGCCATTGTAATCATTCCAATAATCACCAAAAGCGGCAATATTTCTTTCACATCAAAAAGTGTAAACACCACACGCACTAAACCATAAATTCCGGCTTTTACCACCATTCCGGCAAAAATGGCGCCGATAGGACCGGGCGCTTGTGTATAAACATCGGGCGACCAGCCATTCAATGGAAATAATTCGGATTCTATTCCAAAACCTACAAAGAAAAGGATAAGAATAACGCCTTTCATAAATGGATCAACACCGGGCATTTTTAAAGCAATTTCGGCCATATTCAATGTGCCTACTTGTGTGTAGAGCAATAAGATAGCCAATAGTATAAGTGTGGAGGAAAACGATCCAATCAATAGGTATTTAAAAGCGGCCTCTGCTCCGTCGCGTTCGCGGTAAAAGGCAGTTAAAGAATAGGCCGATATGGCCGTGATTTCAAGAAAAACAAAAAGATTAAAAATATCTCCCGTGAGCACAATTCCTGTGGCTCCGGTGATGAGCATCATAAACAAAACATAAAACTTTTGTTTTTGAGCATTGTCCACTTCCGGTTTAAAATTGTAAGTGTACATCCAAATGACGAAACCAAGCATACTGAACATACTGGCCAAAAAGCCGGTGAGTGGGCTAAAAACCAAATTGATTCCCCAAGGCGGACGCCATCCGGCAATAATTTCTACAATAATGGTATTGGAGGAGATGATTTGATTCATCAAAACCACCGAGATATAAGAGAGATAGAGCAAGACCAATCCCGGGATGATTCGAGCAAGATCCTTATTTAATTTCCCAAACAAAGGAATCAAAAAGGCCGCCATTAGCGGAATAGCGATATATTGTACCGGAGAAATTACCATTTTAAATTCTTTATTTCGTCAATAGCTGCTGTATTGTGATGTTTATATAAACGGATTACTAAAGCAAGCGCAACAGCTGTGGTGGCAAAACCAATTACGATAGCCGTAAGCACAAGCGCCTGAGGAACTGGATCGACCATTTGTTGGGCCGATTCTAATACTTCGGGCGAAAAAATGGGGGCTGTTCCATTAGAAATGAAACCAACCGCAACAAAGAGCAAATGAAGTCCAGAGTCGATGATAGAAAGCCCAATGACAATCTTCAAAAGATTCTTTTTGGCAAGCGCAGCATAGAGTCCAATCAGCATCAGGACGATGGCTGTTCCATAAAAACTTATTGTTAAAAATTCATTCATCGTAGTGTCTTAATTTTCTTTTTGGGCCTCGGGCCGGTTGTTTAACAATACGGTATCGATCACGCCTGTTAATTCAGAGGCGACTTTAAATCCAACGGCAATATAAATAATACCAATAATACCACCGCTGAGTAAATCGTTCAATTCACCAGTAGGCAAAAAGTTTTCCAAGAATGTTCTTCCGAGTACAAGCCCGATAAAACCCAAGCTTGCAAAAACTACTCCGGCTATAGATTCAATCCAAGTAATGGCATTGTGGCTAACTTTAAATTTTCGGTAAGAAATCAACATGAGCAAAGAAGCCGTTGCAATGATTGCTCCGCCCTGAAAACCACCACCTGGAGAAAGATGCCCGTGAATAAAAACATAGCCGCCCAGCAAAATTATCATTGGGAACAATATTTGACTTCCGATTTGAATAATACGACTGGAGGGATTCTTAGCTCTTACCTCTTTTTCGCCTTTTTGTTTTCTTCGATACATGATACTTCCCAAACCGGTGGCCGCAAGAAACAAAACCGTTACTTCGCCCAAGGTATCAAATCCGCGGTAGTTTACTACAATAGCAGTAACGGAGTTTGATACTTTCAAATCGACCGGCGATTTTTCGATGTAATAGTTGCCCACATTGTCTCTTTTTTCGCCAAAGGGGACTTTGAAAAAGGCATCTACTAAGAAGTATCCGACGATGCTCAAAATAAGAATTACAAAAAATTGCTTTATCATTTCAACTCTCCTTTCTTGCTTTCAATTTTCGATTTCTTCTCGTCACAACACTCTTTAATTGTTGTATTTCGAATGGTAATGATAAAGATAATGGTGGTTAAAGCCACTCCTATGGCGGCTTCGGTAAGAGCTACGTCAGGAGCTTGAAGGATAAAAAACATGAGTGATAATCCTAAGCTCACAACGCCCGTTGAAACAACAGCATAAAGCAAATTTTTTGAAACGACGGCATAAATGGCGGCTCCAATTGTCATCATTACAAGTACTATGACGGGAATTACTAACCAAATCATTTTTGTTCCTCCTTACTTTCTTCCACTTCTTCATAAGCATCTACTTGCTCTTTTGAAAATGGCTTAAGATTGTGTTTATAACTTCCGCGGGCAATTGCGTGGGAGCTCAATGGATTCGAAAAGGCGATGAAAAGAATCATAATCAACAATTTAATCCACCAATCAGGTTCCAGAAAAGCCACACCTAAAATTAAACTCATTGCGCCCAAAGTGGAAGCTTTGGTACCGGCTTGAACACGGGTATAAAGATCGGGCATTCTATAAATTCCCAATGCTCCCAAGAATAGGAATATCGCGCCAAGGGCCACAAAAAAATATCCTAAATAGGTAAAAATAGTTTCCATATTAAATACCTCCCTCCAGGTAGCGAGCAAATGCCAAAACGCCAATAAAACCTAAAACGGCATAGACCAGCGAAACATCGACATAAATAAAGCGTCCATAAATATGCGCCATATAAACCATGGCGGCAATGGCGAGTGTGGAAATGGTATCGAGTGCCACAACACGATCAGATGCTGTGGGCCCTTTTATAAACCGAACCATTCCAAGTAAAAAAGCCAAAGAAATGATGGCCATGATTACTAAATTAAAATAATCTTCAAAGAGCATATCTATTTATCAAATATTTTAATGAGAATTTTTTCGAAATCGGCAGCAATATCTTGGTAAATTCCGGCTTCGTCATGACTTGTCATGTTCAACCAGTGGATATAAAACTCGTCGTCGATTAAATCAACGGTGAGCGTTCCGGGAGTAAGGGTAATGGTATTGGCCAAAACCATTTTTGCAAAGTCGGATTTTAAGCTCGACTTGAATTTTACGATGCCCGGATTTACAGGAAGTTTTGGGTGGAGTACAATTTTAGCAACTTGGATGTTTGACTTTACCAAAGCCACCAAAAACACAATTGAAAATTGAAAGATGTAATAAATTCTTCGCGGATGAAAAAGAGAAAACCCATAGTGGGTGAAAGATGCAAAATTAAAGGCCGCAATAAGCCCGGTAACGACAAATCCGGTTATCAGCTCTGCTGGAGCCAAGCTAACCGTATAGGCATACCATACAATCATTAAAATCAGCCAGGTGTACAAAAACCTGCCCCATTTCTGTGTTTTTTTTTTCATAATTAAGAACTTTATTTCATACATCCTTGAACAAATGTTCAAACTCGAGGCAAAAATAAGCCAAATAATAGGGGCTGTTATTGGGCAATTCTAATTTATAATAAATCTATGTAAATAATAGCCCCGATTGCTATGTTTGTTAAATGCTTATGAACCTAGAAACAATTTCATTTTATCAAAAAGTTCCTGTTTCATTACCGGTTTGGTAATATATTCGTCGCAGCCAAAATCAAAAGCTTTTTCCATATCGCCATTGATGGCAAAAGCGGTCACCGCAACAATTGGGAGTTTGGGTTTTATGAGTTTTATTTGTTTGGTGGCGCTGTATCCATCCATGATTGGCATACGTAAATCCATCAACACTAAATCTATCTGTCGTTCGGACAATACTTCTTTCACGGCATCTTTGCCATTTTTTACCCATATAAGTTGGGCTTTTGTTTTTCGCAACAATACTTCGAGATATTGATAGTTTGTAGCAATATCTTCTGCTATTAAGATGACTCTTTCCTGAAAATCGGGAGTCTCTTCGGAATTCTTTTGTGTTTTGGGGACTGTCATTTTTTTCTTTTGAAGATAAGGGATGGTAAAATAAAAAGTACTTCCGTTTCCGAGCACAGATTCCACCCAAATATCGCCACCCAATTTTTTTATTAATGAATTTACGATACTTAGGCCGAGGCCGGTTCCCATTTTTTTGTTTTCTTCATTGACTTGTTGAAAACGTTCAAAAATTCGTTTCTGGTCTTCATCTGCAATTCCGATTCCGCTGTCTTTTACAAAAAATAATAACTTAGGCGTTCCGTCGTTGTATGTTTCGTTCGGAAGTTTATAGCCAAAAACGATGGTTCCTTTATCCGTAAACTTGATTGCGTTGTCCACCAAATTGGAAACCACTTGCCTCAATCGCGTATCGTCAGTCAAAATTGTGGCATTCAATTCGGGCAAGCCAGATTCGAGTTCTAACTGTAGGTTTTTAACGATTAGCCGTTTATCATGTAAATACAACTTCTTAATATCGCCCAACAGATCGTTCAAATTGACCGGAAGCAGTTTCATGTCTTGAAACCCGGCCTCTATTTTAGAAATATCGATGATGTCGTTGATGAGATTGAGCAGATGCGATCCGCTGCTTTGCACTATTTCGGCAAATTGATCTTTTTCTTCCTGATCGGAGGTTTCGGCCAGCAGCTTGGTAAATCCGATAATGGTATTCATAGGAGTCCTGATTTCATGACTCATATTGGCCAAAAAGGCCGATTTCTGTCGGTCGCTTTCCTCCGCTTTTTCTTTTTCTTGTTTCAATCGAGCTACCAACTGCTTTTGATTCTCGATATTTTCTATCTGATGAAGAAAATAATATTCGCCATTTCCTACTTCAATTTCTGTATTGACCAGCCTGAGCCAATATCTATTTCCGTCCTTTTGAAGGCATTTAAAATCATATCTAAATTGCTTGCTGCTGCGCACTAATATTGATTTGTACAAAAGCGAAAGTGCTTCTTTGTCTTCTTTCTGCATTATATCGGCAAAGGGAATATCGTGAATAGAACTCCCTATTTCGAGTGGATAAGGAGCATTTGCATAGAACAAATCATTGAAATACAAAACCAAACCCGCCTGATTACTAATAAGAATCTGTTGATTTAAATTGTTTAGCACGACTGAAAACACGGATGGATCTAGTGGAACTGAGTGCATAATGATAAACGCTTTACTATTGGGGCTAGTCAAAGATACAATTATCCTTTAAAAAGAAAAATTTTCTATTCGATTGAAAATAAAAATAGTCTTTAAAAAAAGAAACGCCTTCGCACAGAATACAAGCCCATTCGTTGCAGAAATCTTATCTTTGCAAAAATGGATACAGATGATTAAATCGATGACAGGATTCGGAAAGGCTTTGGTAGCTTTCCCAAACAAAAATATAACAGTAGAAATAAAAGCTTTAAACAGCAAATATTTCGATTTTACAGCCCGTATTTCTTCGTCATACAAAGAATATGAGCCGGCAATAAGAAGCTTGCTCAACGAGCTTTTGGAAAGAGGAAAAGTAGAACTTATTCTCAATTCGGAATCCAGTGCCGCCGAAGTTTCCTTTAAAATAAATGAAGCTGTTGCCGAAGCCTATCTTTCTCAAATTTACGGCCTAAAAGACCGTCTGAAATTGCCCGACGATCCGAATCTTTTAAGCACAATTTTAAAAATGCCCGATGTGATGAGTTCGGCAGCCGAAGAACTTGGCGAAGCCGAATGGGCGCTTTTGGAAAACGGAATAAAGGAAGCCGCAGCCAAATTGAACGATTTTCGTTTGGATGAAGGACGTGTTTTACAAAATGATTTTGTACAACGCATTGCATTGATTCGTCAATATGCCGAAGATTTGGTTGCTTTTGAAGAACCTCGTATTGCTCTTTTGAAAGCGCGATTTAAAAAGAATCTGGAAAGCTTAACCGAAGACGCTTCTTACGATACCAATCGCTTTGAGCAAGAGTTGATTTATTACATCGAAAAACTGGATATTACCGAAGAAAAAGTCCGCCTAACACGCCATTTGGATTATTTTACCGAAACATTGGGCGAAAAAGGCTCGAATGGAAAAAAACTAAGTTTCATTGCGCAAGAAATTGGTCGCGAAGTGAACACCATTGGATCAAAAGCCAACGACGCCGATATCCAAAAAAGGGTAGTCATGATGAAAGACGAATTGGAAAAAATAAAGGAGCAGCTTTCGAATATTCTATAATAAAATGGCTACCTAACTCAAATACCACTATTTATTCATGAAACCAAAACACAAGGTATTTATCTTTTCGGCGCCATCAGGCTCAGGAAAAACAACGATTGTTCGGGCATTGCTGCGTGCCGGATTTCCTTTCTCTTTCTCGGTTTCGGCTACCAGCCGACCAAGACGAAATAATGAAATCCATGGCCAAGATTATTACTTTATCAGCCCGGAAGAGTTTAAACAAAAAATAGAAGAGCAAGCCTTTGTGGAATGGGAAGAAGTTTATGAAAATACTTTTTATGGCACACTGAAAAGCGAAATTGAACGTATCTTTTCGGAAAATAAATACCCTATTTTTGATGTTGATGTGGTTGGCGGATTGAACCTAAAACGCTATTTTGGAAAAAATGCTTTGGCGGTTTTTGTGCAAGCTCCTTCCGTCGAAATTTTGGAAAACCGCTTACGCAATCGCTCCACCGACAACGAAGCCAGCATACAAAAACGATTGGCCAAATGCAGTTATGAAATGACTTTTGCTTCCCAGTTTGATGTGATTGTGGTTAACGATTTGCTCGACGAAGCAGTAGAAGAAACAAAAATGCACATTCGACAATTTATCGAAAATGAGTAATCTTCCCCATAAAATCGGTTTGTTTTTCGGGAGCTTTAATCCCATTCACATTGGACATAGTATTATTGCCAATTACATGATTGAATACAGCGATCTGGAGCAAATCTGGTTTGTGGTTTCGCCTCACAATCCTTTGAAAGAGAAAAATAATTTGCTGGACGACTTTCAACGATTCGAAATGGTGCAAATGGCTATTGCCGACGATTTTCGCTTTCGCGCTACCGATATCGAATTTCGTTTACAGCAACCTTCTTATACCATCGACACGCTTACCTATTTGCACGAAAAATATCCCCAGCATCAATTTTGTTTGATTTTAGGTGGCGATAATCTGAGCAGCTTTCACAAATGGAAAAACTTCCAAACAATTTTGGACTATTATCCACTTTATGTGTATGCGCGGCCGGGCTTTCTGCAACAAGATTTTAAATACAGTGGCGATATCCGGTTTTTTAACGCGCCTCAAATGGATATTTCAAGTAGTTTTATCCGCAGTGCAATCAAAGACGGAAAAGATGTCCGCCATTTTCTGTCGCCACCCGTGTGGAACCATTTGAGAGAATGGCATTTTTATGAGAAATAATTGAATCCAAAACAGGCCGTTGCCCAACACGACGCTTACACATCCGAAATGAGCGAAAGACGTTTCGATAAAATCAATTGAAAACATTCTACTTTTGCCAAAAACAAACTTCTAAGCAGTTCTTTTTTATTAGGTCGGAACGAAC
>DMBV01000133.1 GCA_003445975.1 Bacteroidales bacterium | reverse complement strand
AAATTATAAACACATGAAAAAAGTAGTTGTATTAGGTGCGGGTTTAGTGGGTGCCCCGATGGCTTTGGACTTGGCCAAAGCACAAGAATATAAAGTTTTAGCTGTCGATTTTAACGAACACAATTTCCCGAAATTGAACAATGCAGGCGTACTCACCAAAAAGGCCGATCTTCAGCTTCCTGAAATATTGGAAGATCTTATTGCAAATGCTGATTTTGTAATCAATGCCACTCCCGGATTTATGGGATTTGAGAGTTTGAAGCGAGTGATCAATGCCGGAAAAAACGCCATCGACATTGCTTTTTATCCCGAAGATATGTTTGAATTGGATAGTTTGGCAAAAGAGAAACATGTTTGTGTGATTTCAGATATGGGTGTGGCTCCGGGAATGAGCAATTTATTAGCAGCTTACGGAACTACTTTATTGGACGAAACAAACGACATTAAAATTTATGTTGGCGGACTTCCTATCAAAAGAGTATTGCCTTGGGAATACAAAGCTCCCTTTTCGCCGGCCGATGTAATTGAAGAATATACCCGTCCGGCTCGTTTTATCAGAAATGGCCAAATGGTTGTAAAAGCGGCTTTAACAGATGCTGAAATACTCCGTTTTCCGGGCGCTGGCGATTTAGAAGCATTTAATAGCGATGGCTTGCGCTCTTTGATGACCACGCTCGATGTGCCCAATATGATTGAAAAAACCTTGCGTTATCCTGCCTACATCGACAAGATTAAATTGCTTCGCGACAGTGGTTTCTTCGATACTGAAGAAAGAATGATTGATGGAAAATGGATTCGCCCCATCGATCTGACTTCCGATATTCTTTTCGACCAATGGAAATTGAAAGACGGTGACCGCGACCTCACCGTGATGCAAATTCTCATCTCGGGAATAAAAGACGGAAAATCACAAACGCATGTTTTCGACCTATACGACGAACACGATCCGCTCACGGGTATTCATTCGATGGCAAGAACTACGGGTTATACCGCCACGGTGGCATTGCGACTGATGGATGCCGGGATATACAACGAAATAGGAATCAATGCGCCGGAGTTTTTAGCGAAGAATAAAAAAGCCGTCGATTTTATGCTGGCCGGATTGCAAGAGAGAGGCGTTAGCTATTCGCATAGCATTCAATAGTCGAGAAAAGCGATTTAGAATTTTCAACACTTAGATAGTTGGTTGCCAATTTAGAAGTCTTAAGTCTTTTCAATCGTTTCGAAAAATGTTTGTTAAAGAAAGTGTAGCAGAATTAGCAAACGACGAAAACATAATTGGCTCACTTTCCTATCTGGCTAAAACAAAGTAATCTGTGTAAATTAAAAAACCTTTTCTACTTTTGCCTCCATGAATCGATTTAAAAATCTTGTACTTACACTCACTTCCGGAGTTCTATTTGGCTTGGGTTGGCCTCCAAACGGAATTCCGTTTGTATTGTTTATTGCTTTTATTCCTCTGTTCGTTGTAGAAGAAACGATTGCCAAAGATATTCAGGGAGCAAAAGTATGGCGAGTGTTTTTATACGCCTACCTCGCTTTTATTGTTTGGCATGCAATCAGCGTTTGGTGGATTTGGAATGCTTCGGATTTTGGTGCCCTCATGGCCATCGCGCTCAACGCCTTTTTAATGGCAAGCGTTTTTGGGCTGTACTCTTGGACTAAAAATATTTTCGACAAAAAAAATCCAATGTATTTTATTCTGATCGTGTATTGGATTGCTTTCGAATATTTTCATTTCGACTGGCAGTTGTCGTTTCCATGGTTAAATCTCGGAAATGCTTTCGCAAAATATCCATCCTTGATTCAATGGTACGAATACACAGGAATTTTGGGTGGAAGCCTTTGGATTTTGCTCATCAATATTGGTTTCTTTAAATTGATACCGCTTTTCGCGCTTCGAAAAAACAAACAACTGCTTTTGCTGAGCGCCGTCATTGGAACACTTATCATTGCTCCGCTGTTGTTTTCTTATCTTCGCTATATTTCGTATTCCGAAAAAAATAATCCGGTGTCGATTGTCGTAGTTCAGCCAAATATGGACCCATATAGCGAACAATACGATGCTCCGCCTCAAGAAGTGTTAAATCGGATTATTCGACTTAGCAAACCGCTTATCGATGCAAATACCGATTTTCTGATTGCCCCCGAATCGGCTATTCAAGAACATTTGCAAGAACCTGATTTTAATTTTTCGGCAAGTTTAGAATCCAATGGCGTTTCTATCCCCATTTTGAAAGACTATTTGGCCAATTACCCAAACCTGAATCTGATAATTGGAGCATCGACGTACAAATTTCTGAAAGAACCAACCAATACAGCCCGAACAACAAAATCGGGATTGATTTACGACGAATACAACACTGCCCTATTATTGAACAGACTCGATATTAGAGAGCATTATCATAAATCGAAATTTGTCCCCGGCGCCGAAATGATGCCCTTTCAAAAACTTTTGGCTCCATTGCAGGAAATTGCTTTCGATTTGGGCGGTACTGTTGGCAGTTTGGGTTATGATACAGAACGAAAAGTTTTTCATTCGGCCGACAAAAAATTTGTAGTTGGGCCAATGGTTTGTTACGAATCGGTTTATGGCGAGTTTGTGAGCGGTTTTGTTCAAAACGGAGCCGAAATCCTTTTTATAATTACCAACGATGGCTGGTGGGGAAATACTTCGGGTTATAAACAGCACTTAATGTTTGCCTCTCTGAGAGCCATAGAAACACGTCGGAGTATTGCGCGTTCGGCCAATACGGGCATTTCTTGTTTTGTAAACCAGCGTGGCGATTTGATCGAAAAGACGGATTATTGGAAACAAGATGCCCGCAAAGCGATCATCAACGCCAACAATACAATTACTTTTTATGTTCGTTATGGCGATTATTTAGGACGAATTTCGTCTTTTGTTGCGGTTTTGTTTTTGCTAATTAGTCTCTCGATGCAAGGAAGGCGTATAGGGAAAAGCATCAACAATCATCACCTATAAACGAGGCATTTTTTGTACTTTTGCCTAAAATTAAAAGCTTTATTATGTTTGAGAATAGACAAAAACGTACCGAATTGGCCGATTTGGGTGAATTTAAATTGATAAACCGACTTACAAAAAATATCCGCCTTCGGCAAAAATCGACATTGCTTGGCGTTGGTGACGATGCGGCTATTCTCAATTTTGAACAAAATAAAGTTCTACTTTCCACCGATTTGTTGGTAGAAGGCATTCACTTCGATTTGAGTTATATGCCACTGAAGCATTTGGGCTATAAGGCAGTAATGGTGAACCTTTCCGATATTGCTGCTATGAATGCAAAACCGACTCAAATAACCGTTGGCTTGGCTGTTTCCAATCGATTTTCGGTAGAGGCTTTGGAAGAATTATACGCCGGAATACAGTTGGCTTGCGAAAAATACGATGTTGATTTAGTTGGTGGCGACACAAGCAGCAGTACAAGTGGATTGATTCTGTCGATTAGCGTTTTGGGCGCTGCCGAAGAAAATAAAATTGTAAAAAGAAGCACAGCAAAAGCAGGCGATTTAATCGTTGTGAGTGGCGATTTAGGCGCGGCCTATGCCGGTTTGCTTTTGCTCGAACGCGAAAAAGAATTGTTTAAGAAAGACCCAACTCTTCAACCCGATTTAGATGGATACGAATATGTTTTGGAACGTCAATTGCGTCCCGAAGCCAGAGTAGATATGGTTGATCGCTTTGCCGAAATGGATTTAATTCCAAGCTCCATGATTGATATTTCAGACGGCTTAGCTTCCGAAGTTCTTCATCTTTGCGAAGAGTCAGGCTTAGGCTGCTCTATTTATGAAGATAAAATACCAATCGATCCTCAAACAGTTGATGTAGCCGAACTTTTTAATATTCATCCCATTACTTGTGCTTTAAATGGCGGAGAAGATTATGAACTCTTGTTTACGGTGAGTTTGCCGGATTTTGAAAAAATAAACGGAAAAGGAGAATTTTACATCATTGGCCACATGAGCGAGGAGGTATCTGCGCGAAATCTTATCAGCAATACAGGTGAAGCTATTCCCTTAACAGCTCAAGGCTGGGACGGATTTAAAAAAGACTAACTCAAGGAAATAGCTTTCTGTTTTTTTTTTTAATTTCGTGTATTATGGGTGTTGAGAAAAAACAATCAGAACAACTACGTCTTCAAATAAGCAGTTTGCCATCATCGCCGGGCGTGTATCAGTATTTCGATCTCGAGGAGAAGATAATTTATGTTGGAAAAGCAAAGAATCTAAAGAAAAGAGTTGCCTCTTATTTCAACAAAGAGAAGACTACCAGCGGGAAATTGCGTGTATTGGTTGCTAAAATTGCACGAATTGAATTTATGGTTGTTGATACTGAAATGGATGCTTTATTGCTCGAAAACAACCTAATCAAAAAATACCAACCACGCTACAATATTTTGCTCAAAGACGACAAAACTTTTCCGTGGATTTGTGTTAAAAACGAAAATTTCCCGCGCGTTTTTTCAACCAGAACCTTTGTCAACGATGGGAGCGATTATTTTGGACCTTACGCCTCTTCAAAAATGATGACAACTGTTTTGGATTTAATCCGGCAGCTTTATCCAATTCGTAATTGCAAACTCAATCTCAATACCCAAAATATTGCTGCCGGAAAATTTAAAGTTTGTTTGGATTATCATCTCGGAAAATGTTTAGGCCCTTGTGTTTCGGAACAAAGCGAATCAGATTATTTGGAAAATATTCAGGAGATAAAAAACATTCTGAAAGGAGATATTGTTTCGCTTCTTGCCAATTTGAAAAAGCGAATGATGACTTATGCAGACGCCCTAGAATATGAAAAGGCACAAATTGTAAAAGAAAAGATAGATGTGCTTACACTTTACCGCAGTAAATCGATGGTAGTGAATCCAAAAATCAGCAATGTAGATGTCTTTTCATTTGTTCCGGAAAAAGAGGGCGCTTTTGTGAATTTCTTAAAAATTATCGGCGGAGCCATTGTTCAAACACACACCATTGAGCTGAAAAAACGCCTCGAAGAAAGCGACGTTCAGCTATTGGAATTGGCGATAGCCGAATTATATTCCCGTTTTGGCAGTGGCGCCAAAGAGATCATCTTGCCTTTTAAATTGGATTTTCCTTTTCCAAACGTTCGGCTCACCATTCCCCGAAAAGGCGATAAAAAAAACTTACTCGATCTGTCCACGCGAAATGCTCGCTTTTATCAACTAGAGCGACAAAAACGCAAGGATTTAGTTGACCCAAACCGCCACAGCAATCGGATATTGAAACAGTTGCAAAGCGATTTGCGTTTGAACGAGCTTCCGGAAATAATAGAATGTTTCGACAACTCCAACTTTCAGGGCGATTATCCTGTTGCGGCCATGGTTCAGTTTAAGAATGCGAAACCCAACAAAAATGCGTATCGGCATTTCAACATCAAAACAGTGGTAGGTCCCGACGATTTTCGTTCCATGGAAGAGATAATCTATCGGCGTTACAAACGGCTCATCGAAGAGCAGCAATCGCTTCCCCAACTAATTGTTGTAGATGGAGGAAAAGGCCAGTTGAGTGCAGCGGTAAGAAGCTTAGAAGTACTCCATCTACGAGGAAAAATTAGCATCATTGGCATTGCCAAAAAACTGGAGGAAATTTATTTCCCCGACGATTCTTTTCCTTTGTATATCAATAAAAAATCGGAAAGCCTGAAACTGATTCAGCAATTGCGCGACGAAGCGCACCGTTTTGGCATTACACATCATCGCAATCAGCGCGAAAAGGGAACAATAAAGACAGAGCTTACGCAAATAAAAGGCATTGGCCCTCAAACAGCAGAACTTCTTCTTCGGAAATTTGGTTCCGTAGCAAAGCTAAAATCAATCGACAAAGAACTCATTTCGAAGGAAATTGGAATGGCTAAGGCAAAGATCGTTGTAGATTATTTCGAAAAAAAGGCATAAAAAAACCCCGACGAGCGGAGTTGTATTTTTTATTGCAAGGTGAATTTTATCGGCATCCGATATTGTACCCGAACCGGTTTTCCACGTTGTTTTCCTGCATTCCATTTTGGCATCGCTTTGATAACACGAATGGCTTCTTCGTCGCAACCGCCACCGATTCCGCGAATTACTTGTACATCGGTTACTTTTCCATCGCGTTCTACCACAAAGGTTACAAATACGCGACCGCTGATTCCGCTTTCTTTTGCCATACGAGGATATTCGATGTTTTTACCAATAAATTCGTACATTTTGGCATCGCCTCCCGGAAATTCGGGCATTTCTTCAACGACCAAGAAAATTTGCTGTTCTTCAATTTCTTCTTCTTCTTTTACAAATTGATATTCGGCAACTTCCATGCTTTCGTCAAATTCAACATCAATACTGATGTCATTTTCAACCACTACATCGTTTTTTACAACATTGATAATTGTAACTTGTGGAGGAGGTTGTGGTGGGGGCGGTTTTACTTTTTGTTCTGTAATGGGGATAATCTCTTCGGGAGTGTCATCCACAACACGCTCCAAGTTGGCATATTCTACTTTGTCATACGATCTGTATTCAAAAGCAAAGAAAGTCAAAAGGAGCGCAATTACAAAACCAAATTCCAAGAACAAAGTCCTTTTGTTCTCTAAATTTGCTTTGTCAGATACTTTCTGTTCCATAATATTGCTTTTTTAAGCTTAAGGCCTCAATTTAAAGGCGCTAAATTATTAATAAATTCCTTATTACCAAAAGGCATTCACAAAAAAACTGATTTTCTGTTTTTTCAGTTTATCCTTCCACCATTTCGCGGTATTCTTCGCTGCTAAGCAAATCTTTCACTTCGTCCAGATTGCTCGCTTTAACTTTAATAATCCATCCCTTTCCGTATGGATCTGTATTGATCAATTCGGGGGTTGCTTCCAAGGCATCGTTAAATTCGATTACTTCTCCCGACAGAGGCATAAACAAGTCTGAAACTGTTTTTACCGCTTCGATGGTTCCAAAAACCTCTTCTTTTTCTAAAGCTTCGCCTAAGGTTTCCACTTCAATAAATACAATATCACCAAGTTCGCCCTGAGCGAAATCTGTGATTCCAATCAACGCTTCATCCCCGTTAAGCAAAACCCATTCGTGGTCTTTTGTGTACTTTAAATTGTCTTGAATATTCATGTCTTTAAATTAAAATTCAGGTCATTGTGTTGTTTATATCATTTCATTTTCGCGCTTCAAAAAGCGCTTTGCAATATTATTACAATTTTTTGATTTTTAGGTCTGTCGATCTATTAAAATACAATTTTATAGGAAAGAAAAGAACGCTAAGTATTCGATCTATGGATGATGAAAAGCAAAAAACATGCCGAGATTAGCTCATTAACTTTCGTTTTTGGTCGGGAAACACCTCCAAAAAGTTCGAAAACAATTGCTTTTTCAATTCTCCTTCTTCGACGCCAATTCTAAGAGCTGCTAAATGATAGATTTCTTCGATGAATACTTCCCAGGTATCTGTTTCTAAAAACAACTTATTGAGCGGGATCGATTTGATGGTTTTGCTGGCTTTTGAAAACTCATTTTTTAGCTGTTGACCAAAAGAAAGATAAAGCCCCATGCCTGTTAGCTGACGAGCAAGTTCTATGCTGCCACCAAATCCATGCACTATCCAGGCTTGTTGCGCCTTCGATTTTTTTCTAATTGCCATCAATTCATTAAATGCTTTTACAATGTGCAAAATAAGTGGTTTTTCGTGTTTTTCGGATAGTTGAATTTGCATCTCGAAAAAGCGCATTTGATTCGAAAAATCGATGTTGCAAATTTTATCCAAGCCACATTCTCCAATAGCCAAGCAGTTTTTGTGAGTAATTAGGTTTGCTAGCTTTCGCTCTTCCGATTGAAAATCTGTTTCCAGAATATACCAAGGATGAATGCCGAGGGAATAAAATCCGTTTTCGGATATCGTATTGGCTTCGGAAAGAGCAAGATTTTTTATTTGCAAAATTTCAGCATTCCAATTTCCGTGCGTATGAATGTCGACATATTTCAAGGCTTCAGAATCATTTTTTACAAGGATACAAAATTTCAAAATAAAATTGAATGAATTAATTAAGGAAGAGACATTAAAAATATTTATTTTTGTTTCAAACACCACTTATGGCTAAGACGACTAATTTTAATTACATTATCGATCCGGAATCGGAAGCGCGATTGATTAAAAATAAATATCGTGCATTGATGAAAGCTTGGCGTCCTAAGGAAGCCACCAAAGAGCGCGATCGGAAATTGATAATGAAAGCGTTTAGAGTAGCCAGCGAAGCCCATCAGGGAATGCGTCGTAAAAGTGGAGAGCCCTATATTTTTCATCCGTTGGGAGTCGCTCTTATTTGTGTGAATGAAATTGGGCTTGGCACAAAATCGATCATTAGTGCTTTGTTGCACGATGTAGTAGAAGATACCGATTATACACTCGACGATATCCGCTCTTTGTTTGGGGAAAAAATAGAGCAGATTATACGCGGATTGACAAAGATGAAAGAGATTCTTGGCAGCCAACCGGTCGAATCCATGCAGGCCGAAAATTTTAAGCGGTTGCTTCTCACTCTTTCAGACGATGTACGCGTAATCTTAATCAAAATGGCCGACCGATTGCACAATATGCGCACTTTGGAGGCGATGACAAAGGAAAAACAACTTAAAATTGCTTCCGAAACCACTTTTCTTTACGCTCCTCTTGCCCACCGTTTGGGTTTGTATGCCGTCAAAAGCGAATTGGAGGATCTGGCATTAAGATATACCGATCCGGACGCCTTTCAAGCTGTCATCACTCACTTGAGAGATTCGAGTGCCGAACGAAAGAAGTTTATACGAAGTTTTGTTAAACCCATCAAAACAGAATTAGACAGACAAGGAATTAAGTACAGCATTGTTGATAGGGAAAAATCCATTTCTTCCATTTGGAATAAAATGAAAACCAAAGGAGTTCCTTTTAACGAAATATTTGATGTTTTTGCGGTTCGAATTATTATTGATACGCCAGTAGAAACGGAAAAGAGCGTTTGTCTGAATGTGTATTCCATCGTTACGGATTATTATTTACCCAATCGACAACGTTTTAGAGATTGGATTTCGACACCAAAAGCCAATGGATATGAATCTTTACATACTACCGTGATGAGCAAATCCGGCAGGTGGGTTGAAGTGCAAATTCGTACAGCCAGAATGGATGAGATAGCCGAAAAAGGGTATGCCGCCCATTGGAAATACAAATCGGACAATCCGAAAGTGGAAAGCGGTCTGGATAGCTGGTTGGAAAAAGTGCGCGAACTCTTACAAGGCAGCGAAGTGGATGCTTTGGACTTTATGAGCGATTTCAAGTTGAATTTATTTTCAAAAGAAATAATGGTTTTTACACCAAAAGGCGATGTGAGAAATCTGCCAATGGGGGCCACTGCGCTCGATTTTGCTTACAGCATTCACTCGGAAATTGGAAATAAATGCATCGCCGCAAAGGTGAACCACAAAGTTGTCCCTTTGGATCATGTATTGAACCAAGGCGATCAAGTGCAAATTTTAACCTCCGACACTCCTTCGTTTAGCGAAGAATGGTATGGATATTTAAAAACGGCCCGAGCCAAAAGCTGTTTGAAAGCCGCCCTTAAAGACGTTAAGAAAAAAGAGGCTGATAAAGGGAAAGAACAACTGACCGCCATTTTTTCGACTTTACAAATCGAAAACACCAAAGAAAATAGGCAGAAGCTATTTGTTTATCTCAATTGTCAATCTAGGCAAGAGTTTTACAGTAGAGTAGCAAGGGGAATTATAAACGAAAATACCGTTCGCGATTGCTTTCTGGTAGTAGAAGGATTTAACTGGAAAAAATACATTCCCTTTTGGCGTCCCAAACACGAATTGAATAAAAACTTGCAGAATATTTTGCAGGAGGAAATAAATAGGAATCCGGACAATTTGTTGCTCGACAAAAACATCAAAGACATTAAATATGCCGTATCGTCGTGCTGCAATCCAATCCCCGGCGACGATGTGATCGGAATCAATTTACCTGGCAAGCCCATTCAGATTCACCGCACCAATTGCGATACGGCCATTTCTTTGATGTCGACATTTGGCAATCAGATCATCAAAGCAAAATGGAATGCAGGAGAAAGTATTGGCTTTTTGGCCGGGATAAAATTAAGCGGCAAAGATTCTTTCGGATTAATTGCCTCCCTCGTGAGTGTCATCACCAAAGAATACAATATCAATATCCGAACTTTCCATATTCGTAGTTCGGGCGGAACAGCCAGCGGAACAATTACGCTTTATGTTTCGAACAACAATACCTTGAAGAAATTAATTAAAAATATCAATTCCATTCAAGGAATTATTTCAGCAGAGCGAATAGACGAGATTAAAGATTACCATTGATCGATTTCCAAAAATAATTCCAAATGGGATCTTCGGGTGGTTTTGCCAAAAAGTGCATGGGCTCTTTTTTTACGGGGTGTAAAAAATCGATGGAATAGGAATGCAAATGAATGGATAAGTCGTCGTTGGCCCGATCGAAACCGTATTTTACATCGCCTTTGACGATGCAGCCAATGTGCGCCAACTGACAACGAATTTGGTGATGACGGCCACTCAATAATTCAATTTCAAGCAGATGGTATCGGTCGCTACTGAGCAAGTATTTGTATTTTAGTTCCGCTTTTTTTGCTCCTGTAGTTTTCTCGTTTACAACAAACGATTTGTTTTTCTGCTCGTTCTTTTTAAGATAATTTTGTAAAAGAGCATCTGATTGTGGCGGTGCTTTTTGAACTACCGCCCAATATTTCTTACTCAATTCTCGGTTTTTGAAAAGCTCCGAAAGTCGCTTCCCGGCCTTATCGGTTTTTGCAAATATAAGCAATCCGCTGGTTGGCCTATCGAGCCGATGAACCAATCCCAAATATACATTGCCGGCTTTGTTGTATTTTTCTTTTAAATAGGCTTTCAGTATTGTAGTAAGAGGAACATCGCCCGTTTTATCTTCTTGAGCAATTTGAGAGGGCTTTTTGTTGATAATTATCAGATGATTATCTTCATAAACAATAGCGATGTTGTATTTTTCTTCCAATGGGCTCATTTCAGCATTGTTTTGAAAAACAGGAATATTTTCTAAATATTTGGTAAGCCCAAACAACAATCCAAGCCAGAAAAACGCCTAAAACAGCGCCTACAATTACATCTCCGGGATAATGAACGCCCAAATATATTCGGCTGTAAGCGACCGCAAAAGCCCATCCAAATAAAACAAAGGGCAAGAATTTGTATGTCGATCTTAAAAAATAGGACAAGAAAAACGCCAATGCAAAACTATTTGCCGCATGCGAACTTACAAAACCATAGTTTCCTCCTCGGTACCCGTTTAAAGTGTAAACCTGATCCAGAATTGCAGGGGAATGACTCGGGCGCGGCCTTGCCACCAAATCCTTAATAAATCCAGAAACTTGATCAGAAAGAGCAATCAAAATGGCGAGGCTTAAAATCAATGCAATGGATTCCCAACCATATTTTCGCACAAGCAAAAACAACAACAACAAATAGAATGGTGCCCAGATTATTTTGTTGCTCAACCACCACATTATGAAATCGAAAAAGCCATTATGAATGCCATTTAAAAGCAAAAACAAGTGCTTATCCCATTCCGGCAAGAAATCGAACATGATTAGTCGTTTTTGGTAAATAATGTCCAAATTTCATCTTTCAATTTGGTGAGTCCTTTTTGAGCAACCGACGAAATAAAAAGGTGAGGAATTCCAACAAGCTCCGCGCTTATCATTTCCTCTAACTCCTGATCGAGCAAATCCGATTTAGAAATGGCAAGCAATCTGTCTTTGTCTAAAAGTTCCGGATTAAATTGCCGCAATTCGTTGAGCAGGATTTCGTACTCTTTTAGCACATTATCTGAAGTTGCCGGAACTAAAAATAATAAAATTGCATTTCGTTCGATGTGGCGCAAAAAGCGCAATCCCAATCCTTTTCCTTCGTGAGCGCCTTCAATGATTCCAGGAATATCGGCCATAGCAAAAGATAAGTTGTCGCGGTAGCTAACAATTCCCAAATTGGGGACCAAGGTTGTAAAAGGATAATCGGCAATTTGAGGTTTGGCCGACGAAAGTACCGACAATAAGGTAGATTTTCCTGCATTTGGGAAACCAACCAATCCTACGTCGGCAAGAATTTTCAATTCCAACAAAATTTCTTTTTCTTCCATAGGTTCTCCCGGCTGGGCATAGTCGGGAGCTTGATGGGTGGATGTTTTGAAATGTTCGTTGCCCATTCCGCCTCTTCCGCCAGGCAATAGAACGTGTCTTTCGCCATGTTCGGTAACTTCGCAAAGAATTTCGCCGGTATTATAATCTTTACAGATAGTTCCCAACGGCAATTCGAGCAAGGAATCCAATCCGTCGGCGCCGGTGCTGCAAGCCGAACTGCCATTTCCCCCTTCCTCGGCATAAAGATGACGCGTATAGCGCAAATGAAGCAATGTCCATAGGTTTTTGTTACCCACCACAATGATATCGCCTCCTTTTCCTCCATTTCCGCCATCGGGGCCGCCTTTGGCAATGTATTTCTCTCTCCGAAAATGTACGGAACCTGCACCTCCTTTTCCCGAGCGACAGTATATTTTGATGTAATCGACGAAGTTTGAATTCACGGCTTTAAATTTTTAAATCAATTAACGACTCTGCAATAATGCTTTATCCATTGTGTCGGTGAGGCGTTCAAAAACCTCATCTTGAGTTCCCAGTCCATCGACAATGGAAAATTTTCTTTGTTTTTCGTAATAATCGCCAACGGCTTTTGTTCTGTTGGTAAATTCGTCTAAACGATTAATAATAAGCTCCATACTGCCATCATACGAACGTTTATTTTCGGTTTTTCCGCGCGCACTCAGGCGCTTGAAGCATTCTAGAGTAGGGATTTCCATTCCAATTGCTACGCTAACGCTTTGGTTCAGCTTGAGCAACAGCCCATCTAAAATATAGGCTTGAACAATGGTTCTCGGAAATCCTTTAAAAATAAATCCATTTGCATCGGGATGTTCATTGATGCGTCTTTCGATGAGCGAAATGGCAATTTCGTCGGGAACGATTTCTCCTTTTTCCATAAAAGGAGTTGCTCTTTTTCCGATTTCGGTATTGTTTTTTATTTCTGTTCTTAGCATTTTTCCGGTCGAGATGTACACGAGATTGTATTTTTCGGCCAGTTTTAATGCTTGCGTGCCTTTTCCCGATCCCGGAGGACCGTAAAGAACTACATTAATCCAGGTTTTACGCAAGGTTTGCTGGATAACTGCCGTGATGGATTGAAAAATTGTTTTGATATCACCACAACCATTGATTTCTTGATATTTTCCTTTTGCACTGTAAAACTCGGCAACCGGCTTGGTTTTTTCGTCGTATTCCCGAAGTCTAAACTGAATAACGTCTTTGTTATCGTCACTTCGCCCCGACAATTTTGCGCGTTCCATCATCCGTGATACAAGTTCGGGGCGAGGAACTTCTAGGCTTATCATGCAAGTAAGGGTTGTTTTTAACCGCAGCATTAATCCGTCGAGGATATATGCCTGAACGGTTGTTCGCGGAAAACCGTCGAAAAGAATTCCATTGGTTATAGGTTCGTCAACGATTCTCTTTTCGATGAGTTGAACGATAATTTCGTCGGAGACCAATCCTCCTTTTTCAATGACAGACTTGGCCAACAACCCAAGTTTAGAGCCTACTGCAATTTCTTGACGTAGCATATCTCCTGTTGAAATGTAGGTCAATTTGTATTTCTCGAGCAACATTTTAGATTGCGTTCCTTTACCGGCACCAGGAGGTCCAAACAATGCAATATTTAACATTTTAACTGTTTTATAGTGATAGAATTTTATTTGATGTTTGATGTGTCTTATTCAATAATTTTATAGATATCGGGCAAATTTCTACCCAATCCGTCGTAGTCCAAACCGTAGCCCACAATGAAATCATTGGGGATTTCCATTCCGATATAATCAATGGTAAATTCTTTTTCAAATGCATTTGGTTTGAAAAGTAGCGTGGCAATTTTGACTTCGGTAGCTTGCAAATGCATTAGTTTCTGAATGGTATTTTCCATGGTTATTCCCGTATCGATAATGTCTTCTACAACAATCACATACCGATTTGTCAAGGCTTCATCCAAACCAATCAGTTCGCGAACGATGTGAGTGGATTGCGTTCCGGCATAGGACGATAGCTTAACAAAACTGATTTCACAGTCGATGTTGATTTTCTTAAGCAAATCGGAGGCAAACATAAAAGCTCCGTTCAGTACAATTAAAAACAGCGGTTTTTTGCCATCGTAATCTCGGTTTATTTTATCGGCAACTACCTGAACGGCTTTATCGATTTTGTCTGCTTCGATAGAAACGGAAAATTTTTTGTCGTGCAATTGAATTATTTTCATGCGGTGCTTTTTAAATAAATAAAATATTCTACCATTCGCTTCTAATGGAGAGCGATTTCGTAGAAAAGTCAATTCCTGAGTCTAATAAAAACAGAATTAATAAGCGGTCAAAATTATTAAAAATTTTTAGATTCTGAAAATGAATTGAATAACAATGCTAAGAATAGTTCCTAACCTCTTATTTCAGAAGTTTTCAGGGTGCGTGCGCGTTCTTTTTTGAGCAAACTCCGTTCAACCAGCGACTCAACCGGCTTGATTGAGAGCGCAATTAATCCTTTTATACTTAAGCTGATTAAAAAGTTATTGTAGAATCTTTCTATCCAAGGCTCAATTAAGGCTTCAGAGATAAGAAACAATGCCAAGGCAAAAACGAATACAAAGGTGGTTGCTCTACGGCCAATTTTTGCTTCTGTTAAATCGTTGATTGTTTTTTCGAGTTGAATATTTTTCTCCTGAATTTGCTGATTCATATTATTCAGCTCATCATTGGTTTGATCTAGTTTGCGCTGCAATCTGTCACTGATACGGGTTATCAATTTAACCTGATCGAGCAATTCGGCATAATTGGTGACAAGCGTTTTTAGTTCTGCTTTTGTTTCAGAAACAGATTTGTCTTCTTCCTGAAGAAATTGAGTTGATCGAGTTAAAAAAAAGGCTTCGTCAAGATAGATATCTTCCTTTTTTTCTTTATTGATTCGGGCCATGTATTATTCTTCCATTTCAGTATAAGTGAATTGAAGACCAGTAACATCTTCATAATCTTCACCTGTTTCCATCATTTCATCATCGCCTTCGTCGTAGCACCATTCCACCGAAACTTCTTTCCCGGCTATTTCGTTAATTTCCTTCAGTTTTTTTAGCACTTCCAGAATATATTTGGACGAACTGGTGTTGAAATATTCCAAATAGACTTTGATTTTTGTTAAATCTAAGGCTACGGTAGTATATTCGTTGAGCCACTCTATGAGCGGATTGTAAAACTCAAAAGAATTTTCAGGTATGGAACGTCCACTCAATTCCAACATCCCACTGACCGCATTAAAATTTACTGACGGCGTTTGCTTGGTTCCGTTTAAAACTAATTCCTTCATTCCTTCTCCTTATTTTTATTTATTTTAACTATAAAAGTAAATTTTGCCAATTCTTGGTCTATCGGATCGTAAAAAAATTCTAACTCGTATCCCGATTTTCGGCGCATATCAATAAACCCTAAACCAGCTCCCCCCTTATTGGATAGTTGATTGTTGGTTAGTACCTTACGATAAAGCTCTTTCAATTCTTCAACAGAAAGTTTGTTGACAAAATTAAGCTTTTCTTCAATAATTTTAAAGTGCTCAGGGAATAAAAGATTCGATGTGATTAAATAATAATACGATTCGTCTTCGCGGAAACTGAACTGTACTTTGCGCATTTCATCGTCGCTTTTTCCCTCCACAGTAAAGTCGCTGGTATGATGATAAAGATTCTGCAAAGCCTCCACGGCAATGTTAAATATTTTTTTTCGTGTAGAATTTCCAATTCCAACGGCTTGTGCTTTTGATTCAACATCGTTTAATATCTCAACAACATTAAGTGAATCTATCAAACCGCTGAAGTGAACGATTTCTTGAGCTGTGGGTATTAGCATGGCTTCCATTTAAAGCATTGATAAACAAAGGTGAGAATAAATAATTGAAATTAAAAGCCCAAAATTGAATATTTTCAATAAATATACTGTCCGACAAGTGTTTTTTTAATTTCCTACTTTTTTGATTGAAAGAATGGGTCTCTACTTCTATTGATAAATTTCTCTGACAGCTAAACATTTATATTTATTTTTGATTTTTCAATTCGACAACTATGCCTAGCTATACCAATATTTTAAAATCGGGTCATTCCATCTTTACAGAGACTTCGTTCAATAATTTGATGAAGCGAAGAATCTACAATATTTTGTTGCTTGCCAGTGCTTACGATGCTTTTATTTTGGAAGACGACGGACGCATCGATGAGCAAATTTTCGACGAATATGTTTCATTAAACCTTCGGTATCCGCCCCAATTTATTTTAGTTACCGACGAAACGGAGGCGCATAAGGTATTGAGAGAACAAAATATTGATCTCGTCATTACGATGTTGAGTGCCGAAAAAGAGTCGGCTTTTGATTTTGCTGCCGGTCTGAAAAGCACATATCCCAATATTCCGGTGGTTGCTCTAACGCCTTTTTCCAGAGAAGCTTCTTTGAGATTCGATTCTGAAAAAGCGCAAATTTTCGACTATGTTTTTAGCTGGTTGGGAAATGCCGATTTGTTGTTGGCTATCATCAAACTTATTGAAGACAAGATGAATGCAGAACACGATATCAATGTTATTGGCGTTCAGGCCATTATCCTGGTCGAAGATTCGGTTCGTTTTTATTCTAGTTACTTGCCCAACATCTATAAAATCATTTTTACACAAGCCAAGCAGTTTATGCAAGAGGGCTTAAACGAACATCAAAAGATGCTTCGTATGCGTGGCCGTCCAAAAATTTTGTTCGCCACAACCTATGAAGATGCCATTGGCTTGTACGACAAATTCAAAAACAACCTTTTGGGTGTAATCACCGACATGAGCTATAAACACTACGGCGTACGAAATCCGTATGCAGGACTCAGTTTGTGTAAACTCATCAAAGCCGATAATAAACATACGCCTTTGCTTATCCAATCGTCGGATGCCAACAATATTCTTTTTGCAAAAGAGTTGCGCGCAGGTTTTTTGCACAAACAATCCAAAACCTTGTTGCGCGATTTACGTCTGTTTATTATCAAACATTTTGCCTTTGGTCCTTTTGAATTTATAAATCCTACTACTCATCAAATTGTTGATAAAGCTGACGACTTGAAAGAAATGCAGGAAAAATTGTATTTGATTCCCGATGCTTCCTTGCGATATCATATTACACGCAATCATTTCTCGAAATGGCTGAATGCTCGCGCTTTGTTTTCGATAGCCAGCATTTTCAAACAAGTGTCGGCCGAAGATTTTGTCAATCTGGACGATGCACGCCATTTTCTTTTTCAAAGCATTCAGAATTTCAGAATCAACAAAGGAAGAGGTATTATTGCAGAATTTGAGAAAGACAGCTACGACGAATATTTGATTTTTACGCGATTGGGCAATGGCTCTATTGGTGGAAAAGCAAGAGGGCTGGCGTTTTTAGATTCTATGATAAAACGAAACAATCTCTTAGACAAATTTCCAAATGTGCTGATAAGTATTCCGCGTACACTAGTATTTAGTACCGAATTGTTCGACGAATTTATGGAAATGAACGATTTGTATAAAGTGGCGCTTTCGGATTGGAGCGACGAAAAAATATTGGATCATTTTGTATCGGCAAGCCTGCCCGAACGGGTAATCGAAAATTTGAAAGCGTTTATTCGTGTTGTGCGCAAACCCATTGCCATTCGGTCTTCCAGTCTTTTGGAAGATTCACATTATCAGCCATTTGCCGGAATTTACGCCACCTATATGATTCCGAATCTTCCCAACGATCCGCAGCAAATGATCAAACTACTGAGCATCGCCATCAAAAGTGTTTATGCTTCGGTTTATTTTCATGCTCCCAAAGCATATATGACGGCCACTTCAAGCGTTATCGACGAAGAGAAAATGAGCATTGTTTTTCAGGAAATAACCGGATCGCCCTATAAGAACTATTTTTTTCCCACTTTTTCTGGAGTAGCCAGATCGATCAATTTCTATCCTATCGAACCCGAAAAACCGGAAGACGGAATCGTAAATGTGGCTGTTGGATTAGGAAAGCAAATTGTTGAAGGCGGTCAATCGTTGCGGTTTTCGCCCAAATATCCGCTTAAAATTTTGCAGCTTTCGTCGCCAGACCAAGCACTGAAAGAAACACAAAAAGAATTTTATGTGCTCGATTTGGATCCAAAAAGCTTTAGAGCCAGTACAAATGATGCCGTAAATTTCAAGACAATTCAAATTCGAGAAGTCGATTCGGACTGGGGTATCGACAAGCTTTTGTCGGTTTACGATTTTGAAAACAACATTATCAGAGAAGGAAGTGGGCTTAGGGGAAAGAAACTGGTTACATTTTCCAATATCCTGAAACACAATACATTTCCTTTGGCTCAAATCTTGTCCGACATTTTGACCATTGGCGAAAAGGAAATGAGTGCTCCTGTTGAGATTGAGTTTGCAGTTAATTTAAACAAACAAGCCTCCGATCCGGCTATTTTCAATATTCTACAAATCCGTCCAATTGTTGCCCCCAAAGAATTTGTTTCGAAAGATTTATCCACCATCAATAAAGAAGACACCATCATTTGTTCGAGATCGGCTTTGGGAAATGGCCGAATTAGCGATTTACACGACTTTGTCTTTGTGAAGCCTCAAAGTTTTAAAGCGGCCAAGAGTCCGCAAATTGCTGAACGGATCCGGGCTATCAATAAGGGCTTGATTGAGGAAGACAGATATTACATTCTCGTTGGTCCGGGACGTTGGGGCTCGAGCGATAGCTGGCTGGGAATACCCGTAAAATGGTCGTCCATATCCAATGCGCGGATTATTGTGGAATCAAGTTTGGAAAATTACCGAATTGACCCAAGTCAAGGAACTCATTTTTTTCAAAATCTGACCTCTTTCCGAGTGGGCTATTTCACCGTCAATCCGTTTATCAACGATGGATATTACGACATTGATTTTCTGAACCAGATGCCCGCCTACTATGAAGATGAGTTTATTAAACACATTCGTTTTGATGAAGCATTGAAAGCCGAAATTGATGGAAAAAACACCTTAGGCGTTGTTTACAAACCGGGCAAATAAAAGCTAGGGCAAAAAGATTAGTC
>DMBV01000091.1 GCA_003445975.1 Bacteroidales bacterium | reverse complement strand
AACTCGCCATAGATAATCATGCTTCTGTGCGAGAGTGTCTCTCATGGCTCGTTTCATTTTTATTTATTTTTCGAATGATCGGGTTTCTTTAAATGTGTATAAAATATTTTCTGGGAATTTTTGATGAACACTGTATGTATCATTCCAGTTTTATAGAAAGAAATAATATCTTTTCATCGATTTTTTGGAAATGAAATAGGCCAGAAGTGCAAAAACGAAAGTGATGCCAATTCTTGCTCCCAATGCACCAAGTGTTGCAACTTCATAAATGCCACCCGTAGAAATGTGAATTTTTAAGCCAATAAATGCAGCCAGAAGAATCACCAGAACCGCTACCAACGAATACAAAGCTATTCTTGGATTTTTAGCTAAATTGTAGGCTGCATTCAAGTAAAGAATACTGCTAATAAAATTGGCCCAAACTACTAGTAAAACATAATTGCCTTCTTTTTCTCTCATTCCAAATAAATCGAAAATGACGGAAGTGCTTAAAAATAAGGTCAAAAGACCAAAAGCCGCTAGGGCAAGAGCAGATGAAAGTGTAAGTAATTTTTTCATGATTTTATGCTGTTTAGAGGATTCAATTGTTGTTTTTTGTTATCAAGAGAAGTAAGGAAGCCACCATTTTTTCTCCTTCTGCTTTCAAGTCGAAATGGGTGGAAGCGAATTGCCATTTTTTGACGAAAAGACGTAAAGTCCCCATCACAACAATAGCCAAATGGGTGGCCGAAATATCCCTGCGAATTTCTTCTTCTATTTGGCCTTTGCTAATAATTTCTATTAAGATTGCATTGTTTTTGTCGATGACTTCATTTATTTTTAACATCAGAATTTCTTCATTTTTGAATAATTCTTCCGAAAAAATAACAGAAACAAAAGAAGGCGATTTAGTGAAAGCTGTAATATGACAGTTGAATAAGTGCTGAATTTTGGCTGTTGCCCCCTTTTTGTTTCTGAGTTCATCCTGAAAAAATCGTTCTGTATTGTCTTTAAAAAGATCGAGTATAGAGAGAAGAATTTGAATCTTGTTTTCGTAATGTCGATAAATGGCAGGTTCCGTAACGCCAATTTTTTGAGCTATGTTTTTTATAGTCAACCCCTGAATCCCTTTCGAATTGATTAACTCAAGTGCTGCTAAAACAATTTCTTTTTGGCGTTCTGTTTGCATGAATTTTTAAATGTTAGTCATTTGATTATAGAAATATGAATAATGCGACAAAGTTAGTGATTAATCACTAACTTTTTACATTTCATCAAAAATAAAATTTAAAAATCTCGTAAATGTTTGTTACATGCACATTATCAGATATATAAAAATGTATGTTGATTTGGTGCGATTGATAAAATTTTGTTTAGAAGTTAACTTTGGTTCTTTTTTGCTTTAAAATAAGATTAGATTTAGGAAGCAAATGCATTCAGGCACGAAAAGAAAATTTAAATATATTGCAAATGAAATAGGCAATGGATTAATATGTATTACTTTTGCCTTCAAAATTTTAAATTTCAAAACCGTTGAGACGCGAAAAAAGTTTTGATATTATCACTGATTACTTCTATAAGATAGTACTTGCACTCAGTTTTTTTGGCCTAATCGCCTTGATTTTTGATTTTGGTTATGATCAATCGGCTTATTATCAATCGGCCATCGAAAGTTTTTATTTTATCGTATTGACAACCGGATTGATCGCCACTTTGATACGGAATTTGCGCAGTCATTTCAAAGCACAATACAAGGTTTTGTTTTTCGATAGCCTGAGTAGTCTTTTTATCTTGCTAATCTTTCTGAGCTTTTTTATTCCTAGCGAAAGCTTTGAATATAGGTTCGAAAACCAGGCGAAGAACCTTGTGCGAATTGCCGTATTTTTAACTTTTATACGAGAAATTGCTGCTGCTCATTGGCGATACAATCGAACTATTTTTAACCCGGCACAGCTTTTTATCTTCAGTTTTTTCGGTTTGGTTACATTAGGAACTTTTATGCTTATGTTGCCCAACGCTACAATCGGTGGAATTACCTTTATTGATGCGGCGTTCACTTCTACCAGCGCAGTATGTGTAACCGGACTTTCAGTAGTTGATATAGGGACTCATTTTACTCTGTTTGGACAACTTATTGTTCTGACACTTATTCAGTTGGGTGGCATTGGAATTTTAACAATTGCAAGTTATTTCGGTTTTTTCTTTAAAGGTGTATCCTCTTACGAAAATCAAATCGTATTGAGCGATATCTCGAACTCAAGTAAGCTGGGTGATATTTTTAATACTTTAAAAATAATTTTGATCATCACCTTTAGCATCGAATTAGTTGGTGCAATTGTGATATATTTTACTCTGGATACGGCTTTACAGCCTTCTTTTTTGGATCGTGCCTATTTTTCAACTTTTCATTCGATTTCTGCTTTTTGCAATGCCGGGTTTTCTACATTAACCAATAGTCTTTACGAACAAGGTTTCAGATTTAATTATTCTTTGCAATTGGCTATTATTGGTTTACTGGTTTTGGGTGGACTTGGTTTTCCCATTGTCTCGAATATCGTAAAATACATCAAATATATCTTTTTGAATCGTCTTTTCCCGTTTAAGAAAGAGAGCAAAAAATACATTCCGTGGGTTCTGAATATCAATAGCCGAATTACGCTTATCACCACNNCCCCGAACCGCCGGATTCAATTCGGTCGATACTGCCAGTTTGAAGGTTTCTACATTAATGATTATTATTTTTTTAATGTGGGTTGGAGCTTCGCCTGCATCAACGGGAGGAGGGATCAAAACAAGTACATTCGCCATTGCTTTACTAAATATTGTTAGTCTCGCTAAAGGGAAAAGCCGCGTAGAAATATTTCGTCGCGAGATAGCCGATTCGTCGGTTCACAGAGCTTTTGCCGCCATTATGCTGTCATTGGTAATTATTGCGTTCGGAATTGTTTCGATTGCCTATTTCGACAGCGATAAGAATCTGCTCAGCATCGCTTTTGAGACCGTTTCTGCCTTCAGTACTGTGGGGCTTAGCATGGGAATTACAGCGCAATTAAGTGTTTATAGCAAAACGATACTTGTACTCGTGATGTTTATTGGTAGAGTAAGTATGCTTACAATTCTGATCGCTTTTGTTCGCAAGGAGCGATACAAAAATTACCTTTATCCATCCGAAGAGATTACAATTAACTAATTAAGCTCTACATATACCTGTTCAACTCGGCCATCGTTTTATTCATGTCCCGTTCCAATTCAAGCAATTTATTGACACTTTCGTAATACAGTGAGAATTCCATGATGTAGTTGATCAGCGAAATTTCCCCTTGATCCAGCGCTTTTTTAATTAATTCAGAACTGTCAAACGCAAGCAAACCTGACCGGTAATCATTCACATTCTTTTGCAACGCAATGGTTTTGGTATGCAAGGATTTGAGATGATTGTAAAACTGGATTTTACTGTCGGCAGCAATACTTACCAAAGCCTGAGAGTTGGCTTCAGCATATTTCACCTTGTTCTTGTTCTCCCACAATGGAATGGTCAAACCTACTGTCACTCCCTGAAATTGTTGCCCAACCACCTTCTCGCTCATGTATCCGGTTTGTAATTTCGGCAAGCTCATCGCTTTGTTTAATCCGGTTTGCTTTTGGCTAATTTCTATCTCTTTCTTCAACCAACTAAACGTCGGATTTTTCTGTTCCGCCAAAATATACCATTGTTCAAAATCAGCAGAAAGCTCCGTAATTTGAAATGCGCTGCCGGTAAATTCAACTGCGTTTCCACCATTCATACCTGTAAGTTCAGCTAAAAGGGTATTTCGCTCTATCCCGATTGATTCCAATTCCTTGCTGACATTCAGCAGGTTCAATTGCGCCTTGTTGTATTCCAGAATNNAAAATGCTGTAAACGATTGGCACAATGAAGATATTCAGCAAGGTTGAAGTCAACAACCCGCCCAAAATCACTTTCGCCATTGGGCTTTGAATTTCGTTGCCCGCCAAATCGCCTTTAAATGCCATTGGTATTAAAGCCAACGCTGCCGTAAGTGCAGTCATTAATATGGCATTCAGTCGGTCCGACGAGCCTTTGGTTACCGTTTCCTTGAGTGAAATTCCCTGCTTTTGCAATTTCTGGTAATTTGAAATCAGTAAAATACCGTTTCGGGTAGCAAGACCAAAAAGCGTAATGAAACCAATGATGGCGGGAATACTTAAAATACCTGATGTAATCCAGATGGCAAAAACGCCACCAATCAATGCCAGCGGCAGATTGAGCAAAATAATACCTGCCAGCTTGAAATTCTGAAACTCCTGAAACAGTAAAAGGAAAATGATAATGATGGCAATAATCGAGGTCAGCATAAGCGTTTGCGATGCTTTTGCCTCACTTTCGAACTGTCCGCCATATTCAATCCTGTACCCTTCAGGCAAATCAATCTTTTCGTTGATATTCGTCTGAATGTCTTTCACAACGCTTCGCAAATCGCGTTCGGCAACATTGGCTGAGATTACAATTTTTCGCTGCACATTTTCCCTGCTAATGGAACTTGGGCCTGAAACTGATACGATATCAGCAACCTGTTCCAGCGGAACTTTTTTTCCGTCGTGCGTGTCGATTAATGCTGAACGAATGCCTTCAAGCGATTCGGTGTAATCCTTGTTCAGGCGCAATACCAAGTCAAAACTACGTTGTCCTTCATAGATATCAGCAAGTTTTTCGCCGCCAAACGAAATGTCAACAAACTCGTTAAACTGTGTGGTGGTAATGCCATATTGCGCCAACATATCGCGATTGGCACGAATCTGAATCTGTGGTATTTCTACCTGCTGGTCAACATTCACGTCAACCAAACCTTCAATATCCACAATCGAACTTTTAACCTGATTACCAATGGAGAACATCTTATTCAGATCGGTTCCGAAGAGCTTGATGGCAATGTTTGCCCGTGTTCCTGAAAGCATGTGATCGATCCGGTGACCCAGAGGCTGTCCGACTGTATAAGCAATTCCGGGAATTCGGGCTAAAGTGGTTCGCACATTGGCCATGAATTCTTGCTGAGTCCGTTCTTTCAGTAGAAAGTTCACATCAATTTCAGCGCTGTTGGTCGTTTGCGAGTGTTCATCCAATTCACCACGACCGGTTCTGCGTGCCGTACTCGAAATTTCAGGAATCGCCAAAAGTTCAGTTTCTACCAGATTACCCAAATGGTTGCTTTCTTCGAGCGAAGTGCCCGGTTTTGTAACAACCGATAGCGTTAATGCGCCTTCGTTAAACTCAGGCAGGAAGCTTCTTCCGAAAGTAGAAAAAGCGAAAAGTGCAATTAAAAACATGCCAAGTGTTGAAAAAATAACCGTTTTTTTGTGCCGTAAAGTCCACGTAAGCGATTGCTCGTAATAATGGGTTAGTTTACGCACCAGCCACTTTTCTTTCTCATTTTTTGCTAGGTATTTCTCGTTTGACAACAGCATTTTCGATAATAGCGGCGTTAAAGTCATGGCAACTACAAGCGAGACGAATAAGGACACGATAAAGGCAATTCCGAGTGGTTGCAACATGCGTCCTTCCATTCCTGAAAGGAAAAACAAAGGCAGGAAAGCCACCATAATGATGAGCGTTGCATTGAGGATAGATGCCCTGATTTCTTTTGAAGCTTCGAAAAC
>DMBV01000109.1 GCA_003445975.1 Bacteroidales bacterium | reverse complement strand
TTACTATTTCTACAATCGCACCATTTGACTTCCTGCTGCAATTCAAAAACAACCAAAATAGGTTTAATATCTGTACTTTCGTAGTGAGAACCATCGCAAAATGGATTGTTTTCAGTTCTTCCACAGGCGCAATAATTGTATTTACCGGCTTGCATCATCATTCGCAAGGAATGAAGTCCACGTATTTTTGGTTCTGAGCTTTTTACCATTTTTTAAAGGGATTTTTTAACAACATGGAATTTTGATATTTTAAATCATTCGTCACTTCTACGCCAAGCCAATCGGGTTTTTCGAATTCTTCCTCTTCAAAACCCAGTTCCAGCTCGGCCAAAATCAAGCCTTCATTTTCGCCGTAAAATTCGTCCACTTCAAAGGTATGATTTTCAAACTCAATCAAAAAACGTGTTTTATGAATCAGATTTGCTTCGCACAATTGAAGCATTTGTTCTGCTTCGGGTATCGGAATTTCCACTTCCCATTCAAATCTTGAAAGTCCGCTGGCATTTCCAACTCCTTTAACCGTGAGAAAAGCTTCTTTGCCTTTTATTCTCACACGAACAATTCTTTCGGGAACAGAAGAAAGATAGCCTTGTTTGATAAGCAATTGCTCTTTTGCAAGAGATTTAAACTCGCCCTTTACCAAAAATTTACGTTCAATTTCGATTGCCATTTTCTTAATAGGGTTTTTAAAAATTTGGAATAGTTTAAAATATTTTTAAAAGTACACAGAATCGCTCATTTAAAATCAAGAAACAAAAAAAATGATTCTTCAATCGGGCTTTAGCGCAAATATTCTATTGAACGCAGCTCCGCAATATTTACATCAAGATTCCGCTTGATTCGTTTGAACCCGACTCTCAAAAATTAATCGTCAAGATTTGAATTCTGAAATGATTAACTTCGCAATGAAATACAATATGGATTTAGAAATAATTATAGACCCAGGTGCCGGTCCTTGTTTTGGTGTAAGCCGTGCCATTCAACTTGCTGAAAACATATTGAATGAGGAGAGCGAATTGGCTTGCTTGGGCGATTTAATTCACAATAAAACCGAAATAGACCGACTGATACAAAAAGGATTGAAAAGCATTGGTCATTGCCAAATTGTGGAGCAAAGCAAGAAAAAACTACTTTTCCGTGCTCACGGAGAACCAACTTCTACCTATCGAATTGCAGAAACATTTGAAGTAACTATCGTGGATGCAACTTGTCCAATCGTAAAACAATTGCAAGAAATAGTGGCTCAAGAATGTGCCAAAATGAAAAAAGTGAATGGACAATTGGTTCTATTTGGCGATATCAATCATGCCGAAGTGATTGGTTTAAAAGCCCGTTGCGATGGAAAAATAGGGATTGTACGAAACCCGAAAGATTTGGAAACAATCCAAACTGCAAAACCTACCGTCTTTATTTCGCAGACAACAAAATTTCAGTCCGATTACAACAAACTTATCACCGCTTTTAAGCAAAAAAGAAAGACAGACCAAACAGAACACTATCCATTTAAAGCAGTGAATTCCGTTTGCAAGCAAGTGGCCAAACGCGATAAACAATTGAAAATATTTTTAAAAGACCTTGATTTGCTGCTGTTTGTGAGCGACCCGAAAAGCTCGAATGGAAATGAGCTTTTTAAAATTGCCAAAAGAAAACTACCTAATTCGTTTTTTATTTCTTCACCAGATGAAATGGAGAAAATATGGTTTAAGCAGGGGCAAAAAGTAGGCATTTCGGGGGCTACATCTACTCCAATTTGGCTTTTGGAGGAAACGGCCAATCGCTTGAAAGAAATGTTTCGGGAGTAATTTCGGATTTTACTCCAATTAGACACGCCATGCTTGCTCAATATTAGTATCTTTGAGTAAAAATAAAAAGGGGCAATATGTACCTCAAACAGCTTAAATTCAATAACTTTAAGAATTACGAAGAAGCAGAAATACAGTTTTCGCCTCGAATTAATTGCTTTATTGGAAAAAACGGAGCCGGAAAAACCAATGTGCTCGATGCGATCTATTATTTGTCTTTTTGCAAGAGCTACTTCAATCCAATCGACACGCAGAACATTCGGCATCAAGCCGATTTTTTTGCTATTCATGGCGAATACATTCGCCAAAAAAACGCTTTGGACAAAGTAAGTTGCGTGATGAAACGAAACGAAAACAAGCTCTTTAAACTCAATGAAAAAAAATACGATCGCTTAGCGGATCACATTGGCATACTTCCTTTAGTAATGATTTCGCCTTACGATCGCGATTTGATAAACAACGGAAGCGACGTACGCCGCAAATACATGGATGGCGTTATTTCGCAATTCGACCATGCTTATCTAAACAACCTTCTCGATTATAACAAAGCACTCCTTCAACGAAACGCGCTTTTAAAAATTTTTGTTGACAAGCATTATTTCGACTCCATTGCGCTCGAAATCTGGGATCTAAAATTGGTCCAGCTTGGTCATATCTTGGTCGAAAAGCGCAAAAATTTTGTAAATGAGTTTATTCCTATCTTTCAGCATTATTTTTCTTTGATAAGTGGAGGAAACGAAAGTGTAAAATTGATTTACTTGTCTTCGCTCAACGAGTCAAATATGAGCGATTTGCTCAAAGAAAACTTGGCCAAAGACAAAGCCCAAAGATACACGAGTGTGGGCGCACATAAAGACGATTTGGAATTTTTGATCGACGATTATCCAATAAAGAAATACGGCTCTCAAGGACAGCAAAAATCGTATGTCATTGCCATCAAATTGGCACAGTTCGAATTTATGCGAAAGCTCAAAAACTTCAAACCCATTTTATTGCTCGATGATATTTTTGATAAATTGGACAATCAACGCGTTGGACAACTGATTCGGCTGGTTAGTGAAGAAAATTTTGGTCAGGTATTTATTACCGATACACAAAAAGAACGAATCGAAGCCCTGTTTGACGCCACACAATTGGATCATCGTTTGTTTGAAGTAGTGCAAGGCAATGTAAAAGAAATTGGCAATGAACGAGTTTAGTAGGACAAACGAAAAAAAAATAAGTCAGGTTTTTCACGAATTGTTGCGTGCTTATGGAATCTCGCGCCAATACGACGAATATCGCTTAAAGAGCGAGTGGGAAAATGTTGTGGGAAAATCTATTGCAGAACAAACCTTGTCTTTGGTTATCGAAAAAGAAGTGCTTTTTGTTAAGCTAAAGTCGCCCTCTTTGCGGCAAGAACTTGCGTATGCAAAAACCCGATTGATGAATGCATTGAACAAATCTGTCGGGAAAGAATTGATTCGCGAAATCGTTTTCAATTGATGCACGGAATACGGCGCACCAAAAAACTCAATCAATCCACGCATTCTATTTAGGTTAGTTCGTCATCACAACAAGAGCGACGCGACGAGCAACAAGCGCATTGTTGCAGCATATCAAACGCCAGTTCGAGCCAGTCGAGAACACCAAATTCTATTTTCTTGCAAAAAAAAGTGAGAAATCGGTTTTTTCTGATTCCACAAAAACGCCCAAAATATCTACACATACAAGTTCGTACACTTCACTTAAATAATACTGATTGATAGCCAGTTATCAATAAAGTACATTCGTGCTTGAAAATTAACACATCAGAAAATGAAACGGTTCACCCTTCAAACCATTTTATTCTTCTTCGTCTTTGCAGCCAGCGGCCAAACGCATCGATTGGCTATCTTGGATCTGAGCGAACGGAATTTAGAAATCAACAAAGAAAACTTAGCCAGTGCCATTCACATGAGCGAAGTGGCCGGAATGCCCTATATAATTACAAAAAATACTTCAGAAGCGATCGGATTTCCATTTATTTTGGTCACTTCGCCCTTAAAGCCGGAAACGTTGACCTTGGCAGAAATAAATTTAATTAAGGATTACGTAAGTTCGGGCGGCATTTTGATTGCACCGTTTATTAGCAACGAACTCTTTTTCAATTTATTCGGCATCTCCAACTCCACATCGCTTTCAACGCGCTATTGGTTGCGATGGAATACTACTTCTAGTTTTGCAGAAATGCAATGGATAAATGAAGATTTAGAAAAAGAATTGCCTTTGGCCGATAGCGAATATTATCGTTCTATTTATACACGAGGCTATTCCATAACCCAAGCGAATGTTTTAGCTGCTTTTGAAGACAATAGTGCTGCCATTACGCTGAATAATTTTGGAACAGGAAAAGCGTATGCGCTTGGATTTGAGTTGAAAGATGTTGTATTGCGCAATTTAATGAACAAAGATTACAATGCCCATCGCACTTATTCCAATGGTTTTGAACCCACTACCGATTTGTTTTTGTTGTTTTTGAGAGCCGTTTACACGAGCAACCAACCGGTGGCCATCTATAAACACACTTCTCCGGCAGCTTCCACATCGGCTTTGCTCATTACGCATGATGTTGATAGTCAAACCGGAATAGACTCCATGTATTTCTTTTCCGATTGGGAAGCAAATCGTGGAATAAAAGCACATTATTTTGTTACTACGCGCTATTTTTCGGATGCATTGATGGGCAATTTTTACAATGAAGCAGCCATTCCAAAACTCCTGGCAGTAAAAGTAAAAGGTCATTCATTCGGAAGTCATTCCGTTGGTCATTTTCCCGATTTTGCCGACAGAACACTTTTTCCCGAAGGCGAAACAGGCAATACGCCTCAATCTTACCAACCCAGAAACAATGGAGCATATACAACAGGCGGCAGCGTGACTGGCGAATTGGAAGTTTCGAGAAGTATTTTGAATGCCGATTTAGCAGCCAATGTTCGTTCATTCAGAGCAGGTCATTTGGCTTTCAATCTGAACCTAATCAATGTCATGGAAAGAATTCAATACGCATTCAATTCATCACAGAGTGCAAACGATGTTTTGACTAATTTTCCCTATCGCCAACGAACCGGTTCTGCATTCAGTGGAATCCCAACCAACGTTTACGAAATGCCTATGACGATTTCGGATGCTTCAAAGGCACTTAGTCTTTCCGAAGAAACCATCGACGAAGTTGCTGCCAATTGGATTCAGGTAATTGAAAAAAACAACGACAACAATGCCCCTACGGTATTACTAATCCATCCCAACAGATCATACAAAGTGGAAGCTTTAGAACAATTGATAAACGCGCTACCAAATACTGTAAAACCGATGGCTTTCGACGATTTTGGCGATTATTGGCTGCAACGGAGAGATTTGGATTTTGATTATGCAGTAAGCCAAAACAATCTGCAAATCCACTTGCTTACCAACGATTCCATAAACGCGGATCAAAGTTTGATTATTAAAGGCGGGAAACAATTGAATACAATCAAAATTTTCAAACTTTCAGGCGAAGAAATCTTTTTTACATCGGTAGATTGGAAAGAAAACGATGTCTTATTGTTTGCAATCGGAAGCACCGAATACAGTGCGCCACCAGCTCCGATAAAAGCAAAAGTACGCTTGGCTGTTCTCGATCTAACGGAAACGAACGGTGAAACAAACAAAGAAAATCTAAGCAGCGCACAACAAATGTCCCAAGTAGCCGGCATTCCATTTCATATTACCACATCACTGGACGAGGCACTGAGCGAACGATTTATATTATTAAGCTCCCAAATTGATTGGGAAACTTTTTCTTCTGAACAACTAAGCGCATTAAAAAGTTGGGTTTCAGATGGAGGCGTTTTGATAGCTCCTTTCGTAAAGCATACAGATTTGTTCAGTTTGTTTGGAATTGCTACAACCAAATTAGACCAATACCGCTATACATTAAATTGGGTACAAGATGCTACTCAAAAAGAATTGAAATGGATAAACGATCCAATGGAACAAAGTCTTCCACTTGCCAAAGCCGATTATTATAAATCGATTTATACGAGAGGTTATACCGTAAACACAGCTACTCCTTTGGCCTTTTTTGAAGATAATAAAGTAGCCGTTTGCCGAAACAATTATGGTTTAGGAAAAGCCTACGCTTTTGGCGTGCAATGGCAAGATATCGTTTTACGAAATCTTTTGGACAAAGATTACAATGCACAACGCATTAGCCTGAATGGGTTTGAACCAACCACCGATGTTTTTATGCTGGTTTTACGCGCTATATTTACCGAAAACCAAACTGTTTCGGTTTACAAACACAGCTCGCCCGGAGAATCCACATCTGCTCTTTTGATTACACACGATGTGGACAGCAGAACAATTATCGATACGATGCATTATTTTTCGAATTGGGAATTTGTAGAAGGAATAAGTGCGCACTATTTTGTGACAACGCATTATTTCAAAGATTTGAATATGTCGGCTTATTACGAAGCGAGCAAATTCGAAAAAATTCAAGAATTGATTCGGCGAAATCATACCATTGGAAGTCATTCTGTTGGACATTTCCCCGACTTTGCCAAGACTTCCGTATTTCCAAAGGGTGTAGCAGGAAACACAGCCTTTAATTATCATCCCATCTTCAATGGCACTTTTACCGAAGCAGGCACCGTTTATGGGGAATTGGAAGTTTCGAAAGATTTGCTTACAAACGATATGGGAACAAGCATTCGCTCCTTTCGAGCCGGCGCTTTGGCTTTCAATCCATATTTGATAAATGTAATGGACGACTTGGATTATTCATTCAATTCTTCTGTTAGTGCCAACAATGTGTTGACAAATTTCCCCTATTTTCAAAGAAGCGATAAAGCATTTAGTGGACACCAAACCAATGTATTGGAAATTCCACTTACTCTAAGTGATGTTTCTCCTCTTATTAAACTCGAATCCACCAATATCGATCAAGTTGTTGCAGTTTGGACTGATGTAATCGCACGCAATGCAGCCAACAATGCACCGAGCGTTTTACTGCTATCGACCAATCGCGGATGGAAATTGGAAGCATTGCAAAATCTAATTGCCGGTCTTCCTCAAGGCGTGATCACTTATAATTTTGAAGATTATGGCGATTATTGGTTGGATAGAACAGCGCTCGATTTTGATTATTATTTGAGCAACGATACGCTTCTTATTCAGTTGAATAGAACTGGAAATCCAGCGGAGGATCTAAGTTTGATGATTGAAAACGGAAATCTCTTAACCAAATTGATTGTAAGAGATAATTTGGGTGCAAATTTGACTTTCTATACCAAAAATTGGAATTCCAAAAACCTGATCATCACTTTTGGAGAAAGTCCAATTCGCGAACAGAAGTCGGCCAAAATAGATATTCCGGCCTTACTCGAAGAATCAACCATCAGCATATTTCCAAACCCTGCAAAAGACTACACCAATTTGCTTTTTGAATTGGACGAAACAGAAACTTATCAGATTCAAATGACTGACTTGAACGGACGTTTGTTGTTTCACGTTCAAGGAACTGCACAGCAAGGCTCTACGATGCAGCGGATCGATCTTCCAACGTATAGCAAAGGAATGTATTTGATACATTTTAAATCGGAAAGCATTCAGGAAACGCTGAAATTATTTATCTCAGAATAACTCGTTCATTTGTCGAACTCAAGCCCAAATTCAACCTTCATAAAGTTGTATTTGGGCTCTTTTTTTAGTGCGCAATTTCAAGCAAACCATTAATAATTCTAAATTAGCGCAAATTAAAAAAGCTTCGAATGACGATTAAATTTCTAATAAACATTTTTATTTCACTCATTAATGTTTTTATTTTAGCACGCTATATTTACCTGCTTCGCAGCCAAAGAATCAGTCCTTCTTTGGCTATGTGGACATTTTTTTCGTTGGCTACCGGGATTAGCCTTTTTACTTATTTTGCCGAAGGCGATTATAATATCAGCGATAATATTTTAAATTTAACCGATCTTATACTCGTTGTCAGTGTTTTCGCAGCCATTTTCGTTCTGGGAGATCGCAGCACGCGATTCAATCGTTTTGACTTGTTTTGTTTGATCATTGTTGGCATTATAATTCTCTTTTGGGCATTTTCGAACAATCATATACTAACCAATTTTGCAGTTCAAGGCATTCTGGTGATTTCTTATTTTCCGGTTGTTAGCCGAATGCTTCATCAAAAGAAAAATACCGAAGATTTTTTTATTTGGATTGCATTGTTTACGGCTCCTTTGATTTCGCTTCTAGCAAATGAAGGATTGTTGGCCTCGGTGTATGCCATACGAGCTATTTTTTGTACCGCTTTGCTACTTGGTTTGATGTTGCGAATTGAATTTCAAAAAAATAAAGATTCCTAAATTTAGGTTTAGATTGAAGATTCAAAAAAAATGCCCCAGCTTTCGCTGAGGCATGGTGCCCAGAACAAGATTCGAACTTGCACACCCATACAGGCGCCAGCCCCTCAAGCTGGTGCGTCTACCAATTTCGCCACCTGGGCTTCATTTTTCAATATTCAGTCTTGTTTTAATGAAAATCGAAACTGAATTTTGCGTTGCAAATGTATATATTTTTTCGTTCTCCAAAAGGATTTCTAAATTATTCTTACTTTTGAAAAGTAGACAGCACTGCATTTTCATTAAACAAAAAACCCATGTTCACTCAAAAAGACATTGCCCAAATGGAAGCCAAAGGAATGACTTTAAAACAAGTTGAAGATCAGATAAAAAATTACAAATCGGGATTTCCTTACATCAGATTGAAATCGGCAGCCACTCCAAAATACGGTATCAAATGCTTTGGGCCGGAAGAGGTAAAAGGTTTGATTGAGGATTATCAGGAATCGATTGAAGAAAAAACGATTCTGAAATTTGTTCCTGCTTCGGGAGCCGCTTCGCGTATGTTTAAACATTTGTTCGAATATAGAGAAGATTTATTAGCCGGAAAAACCACCGTTTTGCCAGCCAACAACGACTTTAATTCGATTGGCTACTTTTTTGAACATTTGCACGAATTTGCTTTCTATCCGGATTTGGCAAATAAATTGCAATCAGATGGTTTATCGATCGCAAACGAGTTGGAACAAAAGAATTATTTAGTTATTCTGAATGCAATATTGGACACCAACGGCCTTGATTACGCCACACTTCCCAAAGGATTATTGAAATTCCATGCATATCTCGATGGAAACCGACTAGCCATTGAAGAACATTTGATTGAAGGCGCCATTTATGGAAAAGACGAAAACAACAATGTGAATCTGCATTTTACTGTTTCGCCCGAACATCAAGCAAAATTTGAAAACGAGATTTCGAAAATCATCGCTAAATATTCCGAACTCTTTAAAGCAAACTACCACATCCAATTTTCTCAACAAAAGCCTTCAACCGATACCATTTCGGTAGATCTAAAAAACGAGCCTTTCCGCGAAGACGATGGCACATTGGTTTTTAGGCCGGGCGGACATGGCGCACTCATCGAAAACCTGAACGAATTGGAAGCCGATTTGATATTTATAAAAAACATCGACAACATAGTTCCCGACAAACATCGAAAAGCAACTTATGATTACAAAAAACTGATTGGAAGCTATTTAATCGAAATTCAATTTTCTATTTTCGACTACTTGGAATCGCTCGAAATTGGTGATTTTGATGAAGATTTTCTAAAAGAGATTTTTGATTTTATGGAAAGTGAGCTTTTTATTCGTGTCCCAAAATATGTACGTTCGAAAGAGCTGATGGAGCAAGTGGATTGGACTTATCAGATGCTCAATCGCCCAATTCGCGTGTGTGGAATGGTAAAAAACGAAGGCGAACCGGGCGGTGGACCATTCTTAGTTGTGGATGAAAATGGGATCGAGTCATTGCAAATTGTAGAGTCGTCGCAGATAGATTTTTCGAATGCAGCGCAATCCGAAATTGTAAAAAACGCCACGCATTTCAATCCTGTTGACTTGGTTTGTGGTATTTATGATTTCAAAGGCGCGAAATTCGATTTAAGAGATTTTGTGGATCCCAAAACAGGTTTTATCTCGGTCAAATCCAAAAATGGAAAAGAGTTGAAAGCGCAAGAACTACCCGGACTATGGAATGGTGCTATGGCCGATTGGATAAGCCTATTTGTGGAAGTTCCGATCGAAACATTTAATCCGGTAAAAATCATCAATGATTTGTTGAGGCCGATGCATCAGTAAATTACGAAAACACGAACCCTTGGAGGGTTTTAAGACCTCGCAGGGTTAAAATAAAACCTATGGCAGATACAAAAACTCCATTGGAAGCGGATTCTAGTTATCATATCTATAATCGTGCGGTTGGAAAGGAGTTGCTTTTTAAGACCGAAGAAAATTATTCTTTTTTTCTTAGGAGATTTAAAAAGTACTTATCACCGTTTGTTGATGTGTATGCTTACTGTTTAATTCCCAATCACTTTCATTTGATCATAAGAGTTAAAAGTGAAAGAGAAGTTAGGAATGAATACCAACAAATTAAAAATGCAGGAGTTGGCGATAAATTAGCTGACGAAAATTTCAATGTCGTACCTAAAATTATCTCCTTACAATTCTCACACTTTTTCAATAGCTATGCTCAAGCATTTAATAAAGAAAATCATAGAAAAGGAAGCCTTTTTTCGAATAGATATAAAAGGATTCAAATTCGTGATGAGGACTATTTAAAAAGACTGATTATTTATACTCATAAAAATCCTGTTAACCATCGTCTGGTGGACAAGCCAAAAGAATGGAAATTTTCATCATACAATACCATTCTTTCAGAAAAAGAATCAATATTAATGAGAAGAGAAGTAATTGAACTATTTGATGATATAGAGAATTTTAATTATTGCCATTTATAGAAAAATAAAGCCGAACCAGCAAATTGACCCTACGAGGGTTTTGTCCTTCCCAGAATCCCTACGAGGGTTTGAAACCCTCGTAGGGTTAGGGATTTCCTTCGGTTTGAAACCCTCGTCCTTTCAGAAACAGAAACCCTACGAGGGTTTTTGAGCTTCTTGCAACCCTACGAGGGTTTGAAACCCTCGTAGGGTTAGAGATTTCCATCGTAAAGCCCTCGTAGGGTTAGACCTTTGAAAAAAGGTAAAACTTCAACAACAAATTCTTTGCCAAGAGTTTACGCCCTTCTGCTTCTGCTCTGGCATCCGAAATTGGAGCAAATTCTTCGGCAAGAATTTCCATTGCTTGCTCAATAAGGTTTCGATCCCAAGATTTTCCGAGCAAAAATTCTTCTGTTTGATAGGCACGATAGGTAATTGCTGCCATTCCACCAAAAGCGAGGATAATACGCTGCACTTTTCCATCGCGGGTATGTTTAAGCGCAAAACCGGCACTCACTGTCGAAATATCCAAATCGCGTCGTTTTGAGATTTTCTCCGACCAAATGATTTGCCCATCGTCGATAGGCAAAAGAATTTTCGTAATGAGTTCATCCGGCATCAAGCTCGTTTTTCGATAGCCCAACAGATAATCTTCCAGCTTTTCGGTTCGTTTGTTTCCTTCCGTTTCAATCATCAACTCGGCCTGATGCGCCATCAAAACGGGCAAAGTATCTCCAATTGGCGAAGCCGATCCAAGATTTCCGCCAAGCGTGGCCATATTTCTGATTTGTTGAGAGCCAAAAACATTCAACATTTTCTGAAACGACGGAAATTTATCTCCCAATCTCATTCGCAATTGTTCGATGGAAACGCCTGCTCCGATTTCCCAATAATTTTCGGTTTTAACAATGTTCTGAATTTCTTTGATCTGCGATAAATCTATCAAATGCGGCAAATGTTGATGTTTTTTTGTTTTAAGCAAAGCGATGTCGGAGGCACCACCAATTAAAATGGCCTCGGGGAATTTCTTTTTATAATGCAAAGCTTGCTGCAATGTTCGCGGCTGGAAGTAAATTTCATTTTCGCGCTGAACAAAGAAATCGGTGGTTTGTAGGGCGAATTCCTTTAATATTTGCGTATGCTTTTCTTTCAATAAAGAAAATTTATCTTCTTTGGGCAAATCTTTAAATAAATAAGCCGCCTCTAAAATGGATTGATAGCCGGTACATCTACATAAATTTCCGCTCAATGCCTGTTCTACTTCTTCCCTATTTGGATTCTTATGGGTTTTATACAAATTGAAAAGCGACATCACAAATCCGGGCGTGCAATAGCCACACTGACTACCATTGGTTTTTACCAAAGCTTCCTGAACCGGATGAAGTGTAGTTTGTCCATTTTGTTTGTCCGACAAATATTCAACTGTAAAAAGCTGTTTTCCATTCAAATAAGGCAAAAAAACAATGCAAGAGGTAATGGTTTTGTATTGCAAAAGCTGTTGCCAGTCGAGCTCTGCAATGACCAAAGTACAAGCGCCACAATCGCCTTCGGCGCAGCCTTCTTTTACACCTTTATAATGAGCATGCTGACGAACATAATTTAAAACTGTTGTGGTAGGACTTATTGTTTTATCCACATCAAAATCGACGATACGAATTTCGTCGTTCAATAAAAACTGTATCATTGAATTGCTTTCGGCCATTTTATTCTTTAGTCTATTTTATTTTTAATATCAATGAGTTGCGCCAGAACACTAATGGCAATTTCTTCAGGAGTTTCACAATGGATATCAATTCCAATTGGCGCAAACACTTGTTCAATTTTCGTTTTGTCTAAGATCGAATTTTCCATCCATTTTTTTCGAGCCAATGCGGCTTTTCGTTTGCTGGCCATCATACCAATATAGGCATGTGGCTTTTGCAAACAATATTCTACAATTTCTTCATCGTGAATGTGTTTATGTGTAGTAGAAACAACAAAAGTAGAGGCCGTAAAATTTATATTTTGGAGTAAAATAGCGTATTCTCCATTTAAATATTTGATTCCCGGCAGTTGATTTTCGGCTAACATTTCTGCTCTGTTGTCGAGCAAAACAACCTGAAAAGAAAATTCGCTGGCATATCGAGCCAATATTTTTCCAATGTGTCCGGCTCCAAAAATATACAAATTGGCCCTGCTTTGTGAAGGTTCAAAATAAACAGTTATTTTTCCGCCGCATTGCATCGCTGCATCACCACTTAAATCGTAATCTACCGATTTTGAAGAAGATGAATTCATCATCAGCAATGCTTCCTGAATAACAAGATGTTCAATTTTTCCTCCACCAACACTTCCATCAATTGTTCCATTGGGATGCACAAGCATTTTTGAGCCAATCTTACGCGGAGTTGACCCACTTGTAAAACTAATCAAACACAAGACCGCGACTTGTCCTTTGAGCTTACATTCTTGAAATAAAGAAAAAATATCGACCATGGAATGCGTATTAGAGAAATTGAAATGAGCTAAGGAGCAAAGTTAAAGAAATATCTCTTTTGTTTGGACAGTCCATTTTGTACTAATTTTGCTTCAAAATTTTGTAAAATGAGAATACAATCGAATCGTTTGAAGGACATCTTAGCGTTTGCAAAAGCAGAATTGGCTCCTTTTTATCCAGAAAGAGAAATACAATCATTTTTCTATTTGCTATGCGAGGCTTATTTGGGAATGAACAAAACGGCGGTAATTCTCGATCTCGACAAACCAGTCAGCGAGTCGGAATTATTAAAGTTCAATTTTGCCATCAAAGATTTAAAGAAAGAAAAGCCCATTCAATACATTCTTGGTGAAACAGAATTTTGTGATTTAAAATTTAAAGTGAACGAATTTACCCTTATTCCTCGACCAGAAACTGAAGAGTTGGTGTATTGGATAGTAGAAAAGAAAAAGGACAAACAACCCTTGCGTATTTTAGATATAGGAACAGGAAGTGGCTGCATTGCCATAAGCCTAGCCAAAAACCTGCCATTGGCAACTGTACAAGGCGTTGATATTTCGATAGAAGCACTGGAAATTGCGCAAAAAAACGGTCGATTGCTCAAAACGCGAGTAGATTTTTCTATTCTGGATATCCTAAATCCAGCACCCAGCTTTTCATCTGAGCTAGATTTGATTGTAAGCAATCCGCCTTATGTATTAGAAAGCGAAAAAGGCTATATGCGAAAAAACGTATTGGACTATGAACCCAGCCGGGCTTTGTTTGTGAAGGATTCGAATCCTTTGCTTTTTTATCTAAAGATTATCGAGTTTGCCAAAAATCATTTAGTCGAAAACGGAAGCGTTTATTTCGAAATCAATGAATCAAAAAGCGAAGAGCTGAGCCAGCTACTTCAAGCAAACGGATATGATCAGATAGAAATCAGAAAAGATATTTCAGGAAAGGCAAGAATGATGTGCGCTCAAAAAAAACATAGCCCGAATCCATCGGACTCGGGCTATGCAATTCATTAATTTTTCGGTTTGCAGACCTTCGCTTCAATCGCTAAGTCGCGGTGAGCTTTCAGCAGATTCACGCTGTGAAGCAAGAGCGATTTACTTTCGCCAAGTACATCAAGGAAAAGTTTGGCATTGCGTTTTCCTGACTTTGGTTTCGACAATCGTTTAATCTGAGCCCTTGTATATCCGTCTATATCTTTCAGAATCTGAACCTGAAGCGACAAAACTGTTTCCATTTTTGTAAAGTTATTCTCTTTCACTAAAGATTCAGCTTCGGCCAAGAAATTATTCAGGTGTTGTTGCAATTCGTGCAAATCCTGCATTTGGATTTCGCCCAGTGGTTTGTGATTGTTATCAATATGAACCAAACTTGGCTCCACAATAAAGCTTATACAACGTGCCATTTCTCTTAAAAAGTCGAGCGATTGGGCATAATAATGTGCCGAATTGACGGATTCTTCGTCTAATTTCCGCACGACAATTTGAATGCCATCTTTCAATTCTTTTGCTCTCAGATTGAACGCTTTCACTTTCTTTCTAGCACTCTTGAGCATTTTCAGATTTTCTGTATTTATTCCTTGAATGGTATCTTCCAAAATATCTCGAACGATCGAAAATGATTGACTTATGGTCTGTTTGTTAGTTTCATAAAGATCATCAATTCCTAAATGTTCTTTCAGGGAAACAGCAGAAATGTTGCTAATTTCATCGGCTTGCTCTTTCTTAGAAATGATATGCGATTTAGTAATCATATAAATTCCGATTGCAACAAAGGCGAAAATGGCGTAAAAACCACCCCAAGAAATAATGTAAGCAACGATAAAAGTAACTGTAAATGCGGCAAATGCAGTAAAAAACCATCCTAAAATAACAGCCAAAACTCCTGTAATTCGAAATACAGCACTTTCACGACCCCAAGCCCGATCGGACAATGAAGTTCCCATTGCTACCATAAAAGTAACATAGGT
>DMBV01000082.1:3928-23898 GCA_003445975.1 Bacteroidales bacterium | reverse complement strand
CTGCGAGAAATACAGCAAGAAATACAGCAAGAAAAAGTTCACGCAGATAAACGCAGATAAAAATATTGCTCGCAGCGAGCGCCGGATAAAAAAGAATTTGACAATTTAAAAATGTTGAAATGTCGGAATGTGGTAATGCACTTTCAGGCTTTTTGACCTTCAGACTATTAAACACGATGAAAATCTGCCATCTCACATCAGCCCATCCTCGCAACGATGTTCGCATTTTTGAAAAAGAGTGTGTTTCGTTGGCAACAAGGAGCGATTTGGAGGTATGTTTGCTTGTAGCCGATGGCAAAGGCTTTCAAAAAACAAACGGAGTGACTATTCATGATATTGGACATCGCAAAGGCCGCTTCAACCGCTTCTTTGTACGCCCGTTTAAGATGATGAAAAAAGCTTTTTCAATTCACGCCGACTTGATTCATTTTCATGATCCTGAATTGATATTTGTTGGTTTGGTCTTAAAATTGATGGGAAAGAAAGTCGTTTACGATGTACATGAAGATGTTCCCAAAAGCTTGCAAGGCAGAGAATGGCTTCCAAAATGGATGTTAAAAATCATTGCTTTCAAATTCAAGTTAGTTGAAGATCTTTTAAGCCGCGCTTTTGATGGCATTATTACAGCTACTCCGGCTATTTCGGAACGATTTAGCAAAATAAATTCCAATACAGCAACGATTCAGAATTTTCCAAAGATAGTAGTCACAGAACAAGAAGTAATTGACTTTTCAAAGCGCAATGGGATTTGTTATATAGGAGCAATCAGCAGGATAAGGGGCATCATTCCTTTGATGGATTCGCTCTCCTATTGTCATAAAGAGATTCAACTGCATATAGCAGGAAGTTTTATAAATTCTTCAATTGAGTCGGAAGTAAGAAGTCATCCAAATTTTGCCAAGGTAAAATTTTATGGACAATTAAAACGAGAAGAATTGCAAGCTGTTTACGATCAATCTTTTGCCGGGATAATTCCATTTCTCCCTTTGCCAAATCATACCGAATCACAACCCAATAAATTTTTTGAATATATGGAAGCGAGCCTTGCAGTGGTTGCTTCTGATTTTCCATTGTGGAAAGATTTGATCGAAAGAAATGGTATTGGATATTGTGTAAATCCGGAAGATTCGAAAGCCATTGCAGGAGCTATCAATACATTATTCAATGAAAAAACGATAGCGAAGGAAATGGGCGAAAAAGGTCGGAAACTAGTTCATGAGAAGTACAATTGGGAAACTGAAAAACAAAAATTATTTGGATTTTATAGTGAGTTCACGCAGATAAGCGAGAAAAGTTCACGCAGATAAGGCGCAGATGGTTTCGCAGATAAACGCAGATTAAGATCAGCATCATTTATCAGCGAGAAATACAGCGAGAAAAANNAAATCTGCGAGAAATACAGCGAAAATCTGCGAAAAATACAGCGAGAAAAAAATTTCACACTTAAAAAACTGAATCATGAAAGAAAATGATATTTCATTCGATATTAGAGGTGCTGCTTTTGAAGTTCAGAACGAATTAGGTCCAGGATTATTGGAGTCCGTTTATGAAGCTGCTCTTTGTTTTGAGCTGGGGCAAATGGGACATCAAGTTAAAAGGCAAATTGGAATCCCGATGAGGTATAAGGAAATAGCCTTTGAAATTGGTTTTAGAGTGGATTTATTGGTTGATGATTTGGTGGTGGTCGAGATCAAATCTGTTGAAACATTATTGGATGTACATCATAAGCAATTAATGACTTACCTTAAATTGTCGGGGCGCAAACTTGGGTTATTAATCAATTTTAATACTCCTTCATTGAAAGGGGCTATTGTTCGAATAGTGAATGAATTGTGAGAAGTTTTTCTCGAAGTCGGATAAATAAATATCAAGTTGAACCGAATATCATTTGCGAGAACAATCAAAACGAAGTCGAAATGAGAAATGAATTGAAGATTTTTTTTAAATACGCAGGCTACACACTCTTGCTGTTAGTTTTTACCACTTGCAAAAACGAAGCTACGCCAACAACTCAAGCCATTGAAATTGTTGAAGAAATTAGCTTTGAGCAAGCAAAATTGGAACTTCCACTTTATACAAATTTTTTGACTCATTTTAAAGAAAGAGGCTATACTTTTTGGGATTTTCATACTTACATTCAGGCGGATAAATCGGCTTTGCCGGAAAAATTGATGGTCATTCGGCACGATGTTCATCACCGCGATATTCCATCGGCATATCGAGCCAAAGTATTGGAAGAAAATATCATCGGCAAAAACACAGCAACTTATTATGTGATGCTCGATTTTTATCCCGAATCGTTGGAAAATGGATTTGAAAATAAGCGATTGGACTATTTGAAATTAATGCATTTCTTAAAAGATCAGGCAGTTGATGTGCAGCCTCACACTTCTCCGTGGGATGATTATTTAGCCGAATATCCCGAAACTTGGTGGAGAAATCTTCCAAAAGACTCATTGATGCTTTTGAAAAATAAATTTTATTCAATTCACAAAGATGAGAAATATTATTCCATCGAAACAATTCTCCACGACACTTTGAACATGGCTCATGTGTTGGAAGTTCTTCCAAAACAAATAGCACGCTTCAACGCATTGTGGCAAAGCGAATTGGGATTGAAAGTTGAATCGGTAGCCGCTCACGGAAGCTCCACGCCTATCAATCACGTAATCAATAATGTGGATATTTTGAATGTGAAAAAAGTTCGTCAGGCCGGCTTATTCATTTTGGAGACAAGTTCACCGGAGGTTTTTCAGAAATTGAAGTTTATTCACGACAACAATCGACCACTGTGGATGGAAAATCCCCAGGACGTTGTTGATGGACAATACGAATTTTTGATGCATCCACAAGTTTGGGAAAATCCACAAGAATACCGTGATTTGTATTGGCCAAAAACAAAATAATTGATGAAGCTGAAACTTTATTTTAAGAAAGAAAGCATCGTACGCAGCATTGCTACACTCGCCAGTGGAACTGTTGTAGCACAGCTTATTGGGCTATTAGTTCAACCTATTTTGCGACGAATCGTTCCGGTAGAAGATTTTGGCGCTTTTGCCGTTTATATGAGTATTGTTGGAATTTTGGCTACGGTCATTACGCTTCGCTACGATATGGCAGTGGTTATCCCCGAGAAGGACGAAAAAGCATCTCACTTGGTCATGGGCGGAATATTTTCCTCCTTTATCCTATCGTTTTTCCTCTTCGTGGTGATTTATTTTTTTCATCGGTATTTTTTAAATTTGATGAATGTTTCGGACGAATATGCCCATTGGTTTTACTTTCTTCCACTCACTCTTTTCTTTGCTGCTGCCTATCGGATGCTGAATAATTTTCTGATTCGGAAAAAACAATTTGGAATTGCTGCTTTAAACAAGGGAATACGACGAACGGGCGAAGCGGCAGGCCAGACGAGTTTAGCCGGTTTTCAATATCACGGCAGTCTGATTTTGGGCGAATTGTTTGGCTCTACAATCAATTTTGTGATGGGTATTTATCAAGCTGTCCGAAAAGGTTTTCAATGGAAAATTAGCTCGCGCTTCGAGTTTATGAACACCTTGAAAGAATACAATCATTTTCCGAAATTCAATATTTTTCCCGTTTTATTAAACAATGCAGCTTCATGGCTTCCGGTGCTTTTTATCACCCAATTATTTTCGGTCGAAATAACAGGCAAGTTTGATTTGACTCGCCAAGTTTTTGCGGTTACTTTGTCGCTAATTTCGATGACAATTGCACAGGTTTATTTGCAACGCATTGCTGAAATGAGAAATAGAGCACAAAAAATTTTTCCTGATATTCTTAAAGTTGCAAAAATAATTGGAACGATATCCATTTTAGGAATCGTCATCACATTGCTTATAGGGCCATTGCTCTTTGGTTTTGTTTTTGGAAAAAGCTATGAAATATCGGGCGTTTATGCACAAATCATGATCTTCTCCTTTGCAATCCGGCTGATTGTTTCGCCACTTTCTGTCGTATTTGTGAATCTGGAACGATTGAAGCTAAACGCGCTTTGGCAGGTTTTCTATTTTTTAAGTATTCTATCCCTTTTACTTTTTAATTTTTCAGATATTCTCGAATTTCTTTATGCCAATGTTGTGATTGATCTAATTGCTTATTCCGTCTATTTCGGATTGATTGTTTATGTGAGCAAGGTGCATGATCAGGAACTTGTTTCAGAAAAATAGAATTGCCACTCAACAGATGCAAGGAAAAATTTTTGTGATGCTGAATAGAATGGACCTAAACGTAGAATATTTTCAGTGTATATCAGCGAGAAAAATGGTTCACGCAGATTAGCGAGAAACAAAATTTCACGCAGATTAGGCGCAGATGGAATCGCAGATAAACGCAGATAATTGTAGAATATTCTCAGCGTCCCGAAAGCTATCAGAATAAGCATTTTCATCAGCTAAAATCAGCGTCATTTATCAGCGAAAATCAGCGAGAAAAATAATCTGCGAAAATCAGCGTCTTCATCAGCGAAAATCNNCGAGAAATACAGCGAGAAAAATCTGCGAGAAATACAACGAGAAATACAGCAAGAAAAAAATCACGCAGATAAGGCGCAGATGGTTTCGCAATCCCGAAGCCATTGGGACGCAGAATATCTTTCAAACAAATAAAAGAAAAAAACAGATTCCTAAAATGATTAAGAAAAGCATCTGGATTATCAATCAATACGCAGGCTCGCGCTACCACGGCATGAATTACCGGTCCTATTATATTGGGCGGGAACTGGTTGCTATGGGTTATCATGTAAGATTGATAACAGGTGCCTTTTCACATTTATTGCGCGTGCTTCCCGAATTAAATTCGCGTTTTAAAGAAGAAAAAATAGATGGCATCGATTATGTTTGGGTACGAACAAAGCACTATTCTGCTTCCAAGTCGTTTGGACGCATTATTGGCATGTTTCGGTTTATCTACAATCTTTTATTCCTGAAAACAGAAACCTTCGAAAAGCCCGATGTGATTGTGGTTTCTTCCATATCGCCCCTCCCCATTCTGAATGCTTATTATTGGGCCAAAAAACACAAAGCCCGATTGATTTTTGAAGTACGCGATATCTGGCCATTGTCATTAATAGAGTTGGGAAATGTTTCTAAATACCATCCTTTTGTCGTTTTTTTACAAATAATCGAAAACTTTGCCTATCGCAAGGCCGATAGAGTTATCTCGGTTTTGCCCAATGCTTTGCAGCATATGCAGGCGCACGAACTCAACCCCGAAAAATTCAGTTATATTCCAAACGGGATTGATTGTCAGGAAGCCAACAACAAAGAATCTTATTCCATTCAAATTCCAGATTACAATCCGGAAGAAAAATTTCTTGTCGGGTATCTTGGAACGATGGGAATTGCCAACGCGCTTGACTATTTTATAGAAGCTGCAAAAAAACTTAAAGACCATAAGGATATTGCCTTTGTGCTTGTGGGAAATGGACCGGAAGAAAAACATTTGNNTATGTTCGTAAGAATCACGATTACAAACAATTGGCTCTAAAATACGAAAGCTTGTTTTAAAAATCTACCCAATGACCTTGAATTATTCAAAATTTGTAGAGCGATTCAGCTTTTATTCTTTGCTTTTTTTCGTTTTCTGGTTACCCCTTTTCGAAGGTTTTTTGCCAACAGTTTTTGGTATATGGATTGGATTTTGGGTTTTGGAAGGAAATTTTAAATCCCGATTTCGAAAATTCAATTTTACTTCCGGTTTAAACCTTGCTTTTTTCGCCTATTTTCTTTTGAGTTTATTTGCGGTTCTGTATTCTTCAAACCAAGCAAAAGCATGGATGGACGTGCAGCAAAAACTCGCTTTATTGGTGTTTCCTTTGTTGATTGGCGGTTTATCGGAATACTCCCAAAAAAATATTCGATGGGCATTTTGGGCTTTTATTCTTGGATTGATTGCAGCATCGATTTACGATTTAGCTTATGCTTTTCAAGAAAGTATAAATGCTGGCGCAAATGAAGGTGTTTTTCGCTATTGGGTGTACGAAAAACATCACCATATCGGGTTTCTAAATCTAGTAAATCTGCGTATGTCGTTTTTCAGCTATGGCTATTTGTCTCAATTTATGCATCCCTCCTACTTTTCGATGTATTTAATATTTGCAATCATTCTTCTATACCATCTCTACAAAACAAAAGAAAATACCACTGCGCTTTCAATTCTTCTCTATGCAAGTTTGACATTGTTTTTTACCTTACTGATTGGTTTGTTGCAATCAACTGCAGGATTGTTGAGTTTTATTGCTTTGATTCTCGCTGTGATTGTGATTGAATTTAAATTCTTAAATAGAAAACGAATTCTTGCAATTTCTGTTGGACTTTTGGCTATGCTTATTTTAGGATTTTTTGGCAGCGATTTCAGCGGAAAAAAAATCAACGATCTCACCGATACTACACTTGAATCGCTCTCTACGTCCACCTCTATTCGTATGGAAATTTGGAAAAACAGTATCGCATTATGGAAAGAAAACCCCATCCGTGGAGTAGGTCCTGCAGATGTTCGGGCAGATATTCAAGAAAAATTACAGACAACAATGCCTGCTGAATTTGAATTTGCCAATTTCAATATGCACAATCAGTTTCTCGAAAGTTTAATCGGTCTTGGAATTATTGGATTCATTACTCTTTGCTTGATTCTCTTTTACATCATAAAAATAGCGAGCCGACAAAAAAACAGTCTGCTCGCTTATTTAATTCTAATTATCCTGGTAAATTTTATCTTCGAATCGATGCTGAACCGGCAAAGCGGCCTCTTTTTTATTCTCTTCTTTGTGAGCCTGCTTGAACTCTATTTCAAGCAAAATTTCCTTCCCAAAAAGTCAAATATCCCGACTTAGCTTTCCCTTATAAATTTAAAAATTTCTTTTCTAAATTTCAAAATCAATGAAGCAAGAACACCTAAAAATAAACCCAAAAGTGCAAATTTAATGGTGGTATGATTTTCACTATTTGCATTTACCGGATTTGAAACCTCGATAAACTTAGCCAAAAATATGTAAGGTTCTGTTTCGAGTTCTAAAGCCCGATAGTTGTTTAAATTCTGATTGTATAAACCGAGAATATTTTCGTGCAACAAACGAGTTGGTTGTATAGCCTGTTCGGGGCTTGCGAGCAAGAGTTGACCCAATTTAACGGAGCCTTTATCAAAGTCTCTAAGCTCTTTCTCTTTAACGAAATATTCATAATTTTTGAGGCTGTCCAAGATTTTTATTTCTGCATCTATCCTAACAATTTCATTTTGCAGATTGCGTTTCTTCACTTCAGAAATTTGCTGAATACGCGGATAAGTGCGTAAATAAGCATCCAAACTTTCTTGTACTTTGTTTACGATATAGGGATCGAAAGTGAGTAGTTGCACATGAAAACGGTCGTCAATTCTAATCGCGTTTGAAATGGTATCGGGCATGAATTCATTGTAATAATCAATTTCGTCAGAAATTCCATCCTTGTTTTTATCTATTAACCAAAACGCTTGTAAATCATAAATTTCGGCTGCATCCGAAACATCCATCTTTAGTTCCGAGGCTAAGCTTATGCTATCGTTGTTCATCAGCAATTCGTGCAAGCGATTGATATAGTTGATCAAGTTTGCATTGGAGATGGTATTTGACTGGATAGTGGCGGAAGTGCGGTAATATGGAGCCGTATTTTTAATAATAAACCAGCCAGCAAAAAATCCGAGGATGATAAAACCAAAAATGACCAAGGCATATCTCAACGAAAACCGTAAGGAGACAATGGCTAATGTAAACAATCCTTTAAAAAAGGAAACAATCAATTGAAAAAGCCCTACTGTTGCTTTTTCGATCGCTTTTCCAGCTTTTTGTGTAACTTCAATTAAATCGATTTCATCGTTGCGCTTTTCGGTATTCATAATTTAAGAAGGTTTGGGATGTATAAAAATAGTGTTTTCTATAAAGTGCAATGTATTCTTTGAATATAGGCAAATATATAAAAAAGTATGCTTAGTCGGCAAAATAAACCATTTTTTTAGAGCCAATTTCTTTAAATCATTCACCTGCCTATTCTATCGAGAAAAAGCAGCCGTTGGATAATCAGAATCGCACGTTTACAATATTGAAGGCTTTAATCTATCTTTAATGTGTAATTTTTATTATATTTGCACAAAGGTTGTGTTTTTCTATAAAACAATGAATGATACCTAAGGATTTTTTTGCTATGGACGAAAAATCAATTCAATAAAATTTATAATACAATGAAAATCCTACATTACTTTTTTCGCGCCGATTCTTCTAAATATGCATCTCAATGGTTGGTTTTGGCTATCGATCTTGGTTTAGTGCTATTCAATTTATTATTAGCCTTTCTTATTCGTTTTCAATTTGATTTCAGCTTTATTGATGCTTCTTTTTATTTAAACGTTCCTTTTGTACTTTTTCTTGCTACCATCAGTTTTTTAGCAGTTGGATCTTTTAAGGGTGTAATCCGTCATACCGGATTTCGGGATTCAATAAATGTAATCTTCGGCTTAAGTGTATTGCTTTTCCTAAATTTTACAATCATATTTGTTTTTCGATGGTTTGAATTTTTTCCTCATTTCAAAGTTCCATATTCGGTCATAATCGTTCATTTTCTGCTCAATGTTATTGGACTGATATTTAGCAGAATTGGCTACAAAACCTTGTATTATCATCTGAAAAGCATCAATACGGCAAAAACAAATATTCTTATCTATGGGGCTGGTGAATCAGGAATGACCACCTATCTTATGCTCGAGAAAAATATTGAATCGGCCGTAAACGTGGTTGGCTTTATCGACGATAACATTGGGATTACCGGAAAACGCATCAACCGGGCTCGTGTTTATATGCCAATGGAGATTGACAAACAATTCATTAAATCCCACTATATTAAAGAAGCTGTTGTTTCGATACAGGTGATTGACAGAACTCGACTGAACGAAATAACCGAAAATTTATTGGCATTGGGCTTGAAAGTAAAGATTGTTCCCCCAGCCAAACAATGGGTTGATGGAAATTTCAATCTAAATCAGATCAAAAATGTAAAGATTGAAGATTTGTTAGGCCGAGACCCAATTGTGTTGAGCAATGATTTGGTGCGCAAAGAAATTGAAAATAGAACAGTTTTAATTACTGGCGCAGCAGGCTCCATTGGTAGTGAAATTGCGCGACAAGTCGCCAATTACAATTATAAAAACCTTATTCTTATCGACCAAGCCGAGTCCCCATTGTATGAAATCCAACAAGAACTCATTCGCAAAGGTGTAGTGAATTTCTTTGTGGCGGTAGCCGATATACGCGATTCGTTGCGAATACATCAGCTGTTTCAAGAATTTAAGCCGGATATTGTATTTCATGCTGCTGCATACAAACATGTTCCTTTGATGGAAGATTTTCCGTACGAAGCTGTTTCTACAAATGTTTTTGGCACTTATACCTTAGCCAATTTGGCAATAAACCATAAAGTGAAAAAATTTGTCATGGTGAGTACTGACAAAGCGGTAAATCCTACCAACGTAATGGGAGCAACAAAGCGACTTGCCGAAATGTATGTAAGTTCTTTGAAAAGCAACACCGCCACCAAATTTATTACTACACGTTTTGGAAATGTTCTTGGATCAAACGGCTCGGTGATACCGCTTTTCCGTAAACAAATTGAAGAAGGGGGTCCGCTGTGTGTGACTCACAAAGAAATTACCCGTTATTTTATGACCATTGACGAAGCCTGTGAATTGGTTTTGGAAGCAGGTGCGATGGGAAATGGAGGTGAAATTTATGTTTTTGATATGGGCAAGCCAATCAAAATTTTCGATTTGGCAAAAAAAATGATTCAGCTGTCAGGACTTCGCCATCCAGAAGATATCGATATCCAAATTACAGGCTTACGTCCGGGAGAAAAGATTTTCGAAGAACTACTCGGAAATGGAGAGAATACAAGACCCACTCACAATAAAAAAATAATGATAGCCACTGTAGTTGAACCAAATAAGGAAATATTGCTCAATAAATTGAAAGAGCTTTTTTCAATCAATCTTCCGGAAAATGGCGACATCACTGTTTCGAAAATAAAAGCCTTGGTACCAGAATTTATAAGCAATAATTCCATATACGAAAGTTTGGATCACCTTAAATCGGGCAACATTGTTTCGCATCCAAGATTACAAGACAGTAGCCAGCAGCAACTAAATAGACCAAAACATACTTTTAATTAGATTTAGGAGCTTCGGCTTATTTGCCCACGACACCTTACTAATTTTTTAACAATTCTTTGCTGTCCGCGAATAATTCGTATTTTTAAACCTTTATTCTAATTAAGAATTTGAATTATGGACGAAACACAGTCAAAGAATAATCGGATTGCTCCAAACACAAAAGAAGAAGACGTTGATTTGGGTGTATTATTCAATTTATTAAAAGCAATCTTCGTAGGTCTTTTCAATAGTATTCTGGGATTATTTATTGCCACATTCAACGTCTTGATTCGTTTTCTAATTTATTTAAAAAAGCATTTTCTAAAGCTTTTTATTTTTTCAATGCTAGGTCTTGTACTTGGAGGAATCTATCAATATAAATTTAAAGAACCCATATACACATCTTCAATGACTGTGCAAGCGAATTACGAAAGCATCGTTCAGTTATACAAGGATATTGAGTATTGTGATGGATTAATTGCAGAATCAGATCGGAACGCATTATCGCTTTTTTTTGGTATAAGTTCTGCGGATGCAGCTTCGATAAAGAACATATCGGTAAGCCCCTATACAAACGACAATCAAATTGTATTGGCTTACAATGATTTTATCTCTAAACTGGATTCAAATGTGATTAAAAATGTTGATTTCGAGAAATTCGGAAAAAACATACCAAAAGAAGAATTTAAATACCATGTAATCAATGTTGAATCAACCAATAAGACTTTATTTTTCTTACTAGAAAAACCGATTATCCAATCTATTGCCAAGAATCCTTTCTACTCCAAACTGAAAGAAACGGAAATAGGCAATCTTAAATCGCAAGAAAAAGTATTGAATATTTCGATGCAAGAGCTCGATTCATTGCGTCAGTTTTACAAAGAACTTTCATTGATTGAAAGCAAAAAAGAGAAAAGCAATATGTCTTTTTACATGGGCAATACCGAAAAAAACGATCGGGAAATTGTTGTGTTCGACAAATACATTCAAGCCAATATCGATTTGGTTGATGTACGGAGTGAGATGAATTTTAAAGACGAAATTATCAATGTAGTTTCGAGTTTTAACAAGAGTGGAGCACCGGTAAAAGGCTGGTATAGAAATTCCATGATCATCGGTTTTTTCGTCGGAATCTTGTTGGTTCTCATTTATTTATCCGTGGTTGAATTCAATCGGTTCTTGATAGGGCAAGAAAAAAATCGCAAGAAAAGCTAAAACGCTCCTGTGCAGAATGGATTCGCTCTAAGTTCAACCGTGTTTTAATAAGTTAGAAAAAATTTGAAAAGCGATTTAAAGTATCTTATTCATAATAGTAGCCTTACTTTCATACTTCGTATTTTGGGTATGGGTTTAGGCTATCTGATTGCCATTTATATCTCCAAATTTTATGGTGCCGAAGTATTTGGTCGCTATTCCATTTTAGTTACCTTTTCCCAATTTTCCATAATGATTTTTTCGTTGGGAATACCTATTGCCGTTGTAAAACTTACTTCGGAAACGCAACATTATAACAAAACGCCTGTTTCAGATTATTTAGTTCGGGCGGCTGTAGTTTTGCTTTTTTCGGGACTTGTTGGAAGCCTTCTTATCTACACTACATCCAATCTCTTTGGCTACACCATTTTCCACGATTCCCAACTTCCTGAAGCTCTTAAATATCTAAGCTATTTCTTTGTATTTCTGATTTTTCACAATTTTGGAACTCAATTTTTAAGCGGCACGAAAAACTTTTTGGCTTACAGTTTGAGTTTATTTATTTTTCCAAACATTTTGTTCTTTGTTTTTCTATTTCTATTTCGAAGCTTGCAATTGATTTCCGAATTTTACGTATTGCTAAGCTATCTCCTATCCCTTTCTATTGTTGGCTTATCCCTTCTTTTCGTTGTTCCTTTACAGAAAGTTTCTAAAGAATATCCTTTCAGGAACTTAATAAAACTAAGTTTCCCCATTTTGTTAAGCTCCGCATTTCTGTCCATATCGAGCTGGACTGATATTTTTATGCTTGGAACGATGGCAACAAAAGCCGAAGTAGGCATTTATAGTGCCGCTTATAAGTTGGCAACCATCACTTTGCTGGTTATTCTAACAGTAAATATAATCATTGCACCAAAAATAGCGGAGCTGTATCATCTGAATAATATGAAACAGTTGAAATCTGAAGTACGTAATGCAAATAGACTGATGACCTACTTAACTGTACCCATCATAATTGTACTGCTTTTGTTTCGCAAATTTTTGTTGGGATGGTTTGGTATCGCATTTTTAAGTGGCGAGTTGGTTCTCATCCTTATGTCTTTAGGATTTCTTGTAAACGCTTTTTGCGGTACTGTTACACACATTTTAAATATGACCAATTATCAAAAAATATTGAGAAATCTAACACTGGCAATGGCCATTCTAAATATTAGTCTTAATTTCCTGCTCATCCCAAAATTCGGAATCAATGGAGCTGCAGCAGCCAGTCTCATTTCTCAGGTTTTCCTCAATGCGACCGCCGTGTATTATGTTAAAAAACATCTTGGATTTTGGGCTCTTTTATAAATCTTTAAACGAACTTCTGCCATGAACCAAGACCTCTTATCGATCCTAATCGTAAACTATAACGGCGAAAATTTTCTGAACAATTGCATCAATTCCATTCAAGAAAATTGCCAAGGAATTGCTTTTGAAATCCTTGTGGTTGACAATAATTCCAGTGATAAAAGCATTGATTTGATTAAAAATAATTTCCCAGAAGTTAAACTCATCGAAAACAATGAAAACCTTGGATTTGCTCGAGGAAACAACATCGGCGTGAGTCAAAGCAATGGAAATTACATTTTGCTGCTCAATAACGACACCATTCTTCTTGACTCGTTACTTCCAGCCATCGAGCTTTTTCGCACGGATACTTCCATTGGAATTGTGGGAATTAAAATGCTGGACGAACAAAATAGGTTTGTTGCTTCTTTTGGGAAATTCCCCAGATTTTATAACTTCTTAAAATTATCAACTCTGCAAATTGATATTAAGGACATGGAGATGAAAAAAAATCCGATTTCATTGGATTGGATTTCAGGCGCCTTTTTGCTTACTACGCGCGCTATTTGGCAACAAGTAAATGGCTTGGACGCATCCTATTTTATGTATGTAGAAGATGTGGATTTCAACAAAAAAGTACAATTATTAGGAAAGAAGAGCATTTTTCTGCCTTCTATTCGGTTTATTCATTTTGGAGGATTTAATAAAAACAGAGAGAATCTTTTAAGAAGTTCGTATAAGACTTATATTCGTAAGCATAAAAAAGGCATTGATAGGACGATGAGTTTGCTAATGTTAAACATGAATCTATTTTTTAAAAACGTTTTAAACAGGTTTCAGTAATCGTATGAAAACAATACTTTATTTTCATCAGTCAGCAGAGCTGTACGGGAGTGATAAAACCTTATTGCAACTTGTAATAGGAATGTCTTTAGCTGGGCATGAAGTGATTGTTGTGGTTCCCAATGAAGGATTATTAACTCAAGAATTTAAAAAAAATAATATAAGATACATCGTCAGTCCGGTACTAAAGCTAACCCGTGATATGTTTACTTTTCGAAAAATGTTTTTATCCTTTTTAGATATCTTTTCATCGATAAAAAAAATTAGAAAAGAAACGAAAAATTTAAAAATTGACTTCATTCACTCTAATACTTTGGCAGTTTTAAATGGTGCTATTTATGCCAAACTTTTTCATATACAACATATTTGGCATATCCACGAAATAATTGAAAAACCAAAAATTGTAAAAAAGATATTCAAATTTCTTATAAATAGCTTTAGCGATATAGTCGTTTTCAATTCTAATGCCACAGCAATTCACTGGGGTATAAAAAACGATAAGATTAGTTATAATATTATTTATAATGGCTCAAACAATTTTGAAATTTCATTATCAGCGGATGAAATAAATGTTTTACGAAAAAAATTTCTTGATACAGAAAGACAAAGCATAATAATCACGCTTGTTGGCCGCATAAGCCGATTTAAAGGTCAACAACTTTTGTTAAAAGCATTTGAACTTGCATGCAAAGACAAAACTGATTGCCACTTAGTATTTGTTGGAAATTCACCTTCAGGGCAGGAGCATTATCAAAATGATTTGGAAAAGATGGTAAATGGCAGTCAGAAAAAAGATTTTATTCACATCCTACCCTATCAGAAAAACATTGATGAAGTTTATACTATTAGCGATATCATTGTAGTTCCCTCTACGGAACCGGAAAGTTTCGGAATGGTAGCCCTTGAAGCAATGGCTGCTGAACGGGCTGTGATAGTGGCAGGTCATGGTGGAATATTGGAAATTATTGATCACAACAAGACAGGCATTATCTTTGAACCATCAAATTTAGAGGACTTGGCAAGATCATTAAACGAATTAATTGAAAATAAACAATTACGAGAAAGGCTAGGCAAGGCTGCTCGAGAAAAAGCAAAAGAATTTTCATTGGGAAAATATTTAGATTCTTTTGAAAAATTATATTCAACAGAAAAATGAACCTATGAGTGAATTATTTCATCAATGGAAATATAAAGCTTTGTTTGGAATTTTGCTTGTTGTATCAATGCAATGGCCATCTTTTGAATTCTTGATTGGATTATTAATTTTAGTTACAATTTTCTTTCTAAATACTAAAAATCGAAAAACATCCGGTAACTTTATAACGGCTATTCTGCCACTTTTCATTATTCTATTTCTAGGAATACTTTCCTCTTTATTCTATCCCTACAATTTGCTAGATATTGCCAAAGATATAGCCTATTTTATCAAACCTATTTTGCTTTTATTTATAGGCTATTCCATAATACATGCCATTAAGAGTCCTATTTTCTTATTCAAAATCTTTATTTATTTAGCTATAGCATTTGCTATTATTCACATAATCAGAATAATAACCTTCCCAAATCTATTTTCGGCCAATATTAATAAAATAAGAAATGAAACAGGTTTGTCAAACCTAATAGAACTTCTGGCTCTCATTTTTATTTTTTTGAGCTTTAAATATTCGAAAATTAGCGTTTTTAAAAACCGAAGTATGACAATTTCTGTTTTGGGGCTTTTAATAATTTCGTTTGTACTCTATTTTTCGAGAACCATGTGGATTTCGGTTTTCATAATTTTATTGGCAGCCTTTGGATATGCTAAAATCAGTTTAAAAGCACTTAAATATATCGGAATAGTATTTCTAATTATTGGCGGTTTTTATATTTATCTATTTTCCATTGACATCGATCGTAATGAACCCGGAATATCAGTTTTTCTATATAAAATGAAAATTGCTCCCGAAGAAATATTCATGCCCAAAATTGATTTAAACAACCATGCTGCTCTCTGGGATCATTGGAGAGCTTATGAAGCACAAATGGCTTTTAACCAAATACATGGTTATCAGCATTTGATTGGAAGAGGATTTGGTTCGCTGGTTGATTTGCATTTTGCAGCACCCTTAAACGACGATGGCATGCGCTATATTTCGCATCTACACAATGGATATGCGATGATTTACTTTAAAACCGGAATAATTGGTATTTTGTTTTATCTGACATTTATTCTAAATCTTTATTTGTTTACTTTTTATAAAAAGAGTACAAATCCCGAAATACCAATTACTAATTTGATTGCTGCAATTGGGCTTTATTTACTATTCAGCTCGCTAATTGTTTCTGGGATTTATAATTTAGAAGATCCCAATGCTTTAGCTTTAGGAGGCTTAATTGCATATTTTGATAAGCTTAAATTATCCAATCCCAAATAAACTCATGCAAAACAATCTTAAAGTAGCATTTCTTACATCAACTGATCCCACCAATAAAACGGCCTGGTCTGGAATACATTATCAAATGTTTTCAGCNNCCTCCCAGAGCCATCGTTTTTTTGATAAACAAATTGAGTCTGTTTTTTTGTAAGAAACGATACAATAAGGATCAAAATTTTCTACTGAGTTTGTGGTATGCATTTTTCTTTAAACTAAAATTAAGAAATAAGAAATTTGATTTGATATTTGCGCCAACCAGTTCATCGCAAATTGCATTTCTTAAAACAAATATTCCAATATATAGTTTTGGTGACACGAGTTTTTCACAGATAAATGGATATTATCCGGAGTTTTCAAATCTCTTCTCATTTTCAAATTGGGAATCGGAGCTTATTGAGAAAAGAGCTTTGACAAAAGCGAAAGTGAAAATATTTGCATCAGAATGGGCTGCAAATCACGTGATTAAAAATTACAACATACCAAAGGGAAAAACTTTTGTTGTTCCATTTGGAGCCAACCTATTAAGCGAAAATTTACCTGAATTCAATGAAAAAAAACTAAATGATACTATATGTAGGCTGTTGTTTTTGGGTGTTGATTGGCATCGAAAAGGCGGAAATATAGCCTACGAAACTTTAATATATCTAAACATTAAAGGAATTGAAACTGAATTAGTTGTAGTAGGGTGTCAACCACCAGTTACTCATCCCAAAATGAAAGTCATTCCTTTCTTAAACAAAAACAACCCAAGCGATTATCAAAAGTTCATTTCAATTTTTCAACAAACTCATTTTCTGCTTATGCCGGCCAGAGCTGAATGTGCCGGAATTGTATATGCTGAGGCTTCCGCATTTTTTGTGCCTTCGCTTGCCTGCAATACAGGCGGTGTGGCTTCTTTAATTGAAGATGGTGTAAATGGTTTTATGTTGGATATGGAAGCCACTGCTCAAGACTATGCTGCTATCATTGAAGATTATTTTATGGATAAGAATCGTTATCGTACCTTTGCTCTAAAGGCTCATAATAAATATAAAAATGAACTTAATTGGGAGCATTGGGCAAATCAACTTTTGAAAATTATCAGAGAAACGCTGAAAAAATGAGAATCGGAGTTATTGGGACGCGCGGAATACCTAATCACTACGGTGGTTATGAACAATTTGCAGAATATTTTTCGCAATATATGATTCAAAATGGACATGATATATCAGTTTATTCTTCCTCTCTTCATCCTTATCAAGAAAAATATTTTAATGGAGTAAGATTAATTCATTGCTTCGATCCTGAAGACAAGCTAGGTACATTTGGTCAATTTATTTACGATTTCAATTGCATTTTAAATAGCCGAAAACAACATTTTGATATCATTCTGCAATTAGGTTATACAAGCAGCTCTATTTGGGGCTGGTTATTACCAAAAGATACAGTTATTGTGAGTAATATGGACGGATTGGAATGGAAACGTTCAAAATACAATTGGGCTGTTCGTCAATTCTTAAAATTAGCAGAATACTTGGCCGTTAAAACTAGTGATTATTATATTGCCGATTCAAAAGGAATTCAATCATATCTTAAAGATAAATATGATATATACAGCGAGTTCATTGCATACGGTGTGCATGCAAATCAAAAAATCGACTCAAAATTATTCTTTGAAATGAAATTAAAAATCGGGGAATACAATATGCTTATTGCTCGGATGGAACCTGAAAATAATATTGAAACGATACTTGATGGCGTAGTAAAATCGTTTATTGCTGAACCTTTCATTGTGATTGGTAACGCTAGCAATTCATTCGGACGTAAGCTTCAGAACAAATTTAGAAAATACGAAAACATTAAGTTTATAGGTGCATTTTATGATTTGGCTTCTTTGAATTTTTTGCGCACAAATGCGCGCTTCTATTTTCATGGTCATAGTGTTGGCGGAACAAATCCTTCGCTATTGGAAGCGATGGTCTCTAAAGCTTGCATTTGCGCTCATGGCAATACATTTAATAACTCAATACTTGGCGAAAATGGCTTTTATTTTCAAAATTCTGAAGATGTAGCAAAATTGCTTAATTCGAAACACACAGATTGTCAAGAGCAAAAAGAAAGAAATTACAAAAAAGTGGTTGAAAATTTTTCGTGGGAAAGAATTAACAGTGCGTATGAAACATATCTAGAATCATGTTTAAAAGCTTGAAAAAAATTCAATTTTCGGAGCTGCTATTATTACTAGTAATAATAACTTTGCCACTACCGGAGCATTGGAATTCCAAAATGCTACTGATCACGTTTCTCTATTTATTGTACCGATTCTATAAAAATTTCCAATTTAAAGTTCCGAAAATTGGATGGATGTTTCTTTTATTCTACGTGTTTGCAGCTATTTCATACTTTTGGTCTGAAAATAAATCAAACACTTTTTATAGCACAATAAGCCTGCTCCCTTTCTTACTCTATTCCATTGGATATAAAGATCTTATCAAATTAAAATCTATTGATATAATTTTAAGAATTAGCGCCTGCATCTATATTTTATATGGTGTTATTTGGATAATTTTNNCTTACGTCTCCATTTCAAGCCAATGCAATTTATATCGCAATGCTTTTCGGTCTGGTTTATATTAATTATTTATATCACATTCTCCATTCAGAACTAAAATCTAAACGAATCGATATCATTCTAGTTGTTGTGCTTTTTGGATTCCAGTTTCTCCTCAGTTCAAAATTGATATTGACAACTCTTATTTTTATTTCAGTTTTGATAACAACAGTATATTTTAGAATGACAGGAATAAAGAAAAAAAATATTTGGATCAGTATTGGCGCAGTTTTAGGTGTTCTTTTGCTTTTGAGTATTTCTACTTTCACAAAAAAAAGATTTAGAGAAATAACAGATTATAAGCAAATTGAAAGTGTTTTCAACAAAAATTATTTTGGCCGAGCTTATTATTGGAACGGATTGACATTGAGATTATTTCAATTACGAAGTTTTTATGAAATCGAGAAAGATTCTGATTTCAATTCCTATTTGGGAAGCGGTTTCAACGCCAGTCAATCTAGATTAAATGCAAAATATGCCCACTACGATTTGTATCGTGGCCCGACCGGCGAAGGCGAAAACGACGGCTATTTCATTTATAATTTCCACAATCAATATGCTCAATTATTGGTAGAGCTCGGGGTTTTTGGAGGAATATTGATTGTGCTTATGTTATACTTTTTTGTGCTTCACCCTATAATTCACAGAAATATTCTTTTATTTGGCGTAGGAATTCTGTTTCTTGCATTTGCCTTTACTGAATCTTATTTATTAAGACAAAAAGGGATAGTAAGTTTTATACTTTTTCCCATGTTTTCAATTCATCTTTTCAAATCTGACAAACGTTTTAATACAACTTAAAAATGAATTCAGAATATCAACTTCATATTCTTATTCCACTTTATAATGATTGGGAAAGCCTTCAGATATTAATCCAAAATATTGAGCGTATCGAATATTTAAAATCCTATTCGATACATATTATTATTGTAGATGATGGTTCATTAGCCGATTTGGTGGTTTATCCAAAAAGCACTGACTTATCGATCGAAATCCTGCATCTTAAAACCAATGTAGGTCATCAACGAAGTATAGCGATTGGATTGCAATACATTGCTGATACTCAAAAAAACATTGGTAAAATAATTGTGATGGATGCTGACGGAGAAGATAAACCTCAGGATATCCCATGTTTATTATCAGCCTGTATCGAGAATTACAATACTAAAATAATTTTTGCCAAAAGGAATAAACGATACGAAGGTTCCTTTTTCAGATTCTCCTATTTTATTTACAAGTTTATTTTTAGAGCATTAACGGGATTTTCCATAAACTATGGAAACTTTAGTTGCATTCCTCAAAAAACAGTAAAAATGCTAATCTACCAGGAAAATATCTGGAATCATTTTGCGGGGAGTATTTTTCAGTCGAAAATTGCTTATAAAACAATCGAATAGTCAAAAATATTTAATTAT
>DMBV01000082.1:0-3913 GCA_003445975.1 Bacteroidales bacterium | reverse complement strand
TTCCTTTGGGGAACATCAGTAATTACAATTACCCCGTGGGATCCAACATAGGATATACCGATTCCTTGCCTTTTCTAGCAATCTTTTTTAAAATATTCAGTTCCATTTTACCCGAATTTTTTCAATATTTAGGATTATGGATGTTTGTTTCTTATTTATTATTAGCCTATTACACTCTAAAGATTTTAGACATTTATCGAATAAACTTGTACTTATCCCTGCTTATGCTTGGATTTGTTTTAACAAACCCAGTTCTTATTTTCAGGGCAATGCATCCTGCCTTATTTGGTCATTGGATATTGGTTGCAGGAATCTATTTCTATTTATTAAAACCAAACCTGAACCAAGTTCATTGGAAAAACATCCAATTATCTTCACTAATTGTCTTTAGTGCTCTTATAAATCCTTATCTATTTGCCATGGTTTTTGGTTTTTCGATCATAGTCCCGATAAAACAAGCATTCTTTGATAAAACTCTAAATCCAAAAAAGATAATCCTCTACCCAGCTTTTATTATTTTGATTGTTGTTTCATTTTGGTATATAATTGGATTTATTCGATTTGGTTCAGCTGTAAATATGAATGTTGGCAATAGCTATGGAATTTACGGTTTGAATTTAAATTCTCTTGTCAATTCTTTCGGCTTTTCAAGTTATTTACCTTCCTTAAACAAGGTGTCTGACTATCAATACGAAGGATATATGTACATGGGATTAGGAATGTTGATTCTAATGTTTTTTTCTGTTGTTTATCGGTTATATTCCAGTTTCAAACATAGAAAACCCATGCAAGATGGGCGCAAATATCTCCCTTTATTAATCCTAAGTATATTGTTATCGCTCTTTGCAATGACCGGAACAATAACTTTTGGAAAAAACATACTGTTTGAAATAAACTTACCCAAAATCGTAATGCAACTAGGTGAAATATTCAGGGCTAGTGCGCGTTTCTTTTGGCTTTCATATTATCTTATTTTCTTTGCTACATTTATTTATTTTACTCGGAGTGCTTTTCCGTTGAATTTAAAATATATCCTTTTAAGCATCCTGATAATTGTCCAATTTTATGATATTAAACCTATTTTGACTTTCAGAAATTTAGAATATGGTTCATATAAAACGCCCTTGGACGAAGAAAAGTGGGACGCAATTTTTAAACAATTTGACGTAATATGCACCTATCCTCCTTTTGAAAACCATTTACTTTCGAACATGGATTATCAGGACATCGATTATTTAGCACTAAAAGAAAGAAAACCAATAACCAATGGGTATGTAGCGAGAGATAATGCATTAGAAAGTCAAAAATTTAAAAATGGCCTTGAATTGGAATTATTATCGGAGATTAATCCTGAATACTTATTTATTACAACTGCAAATCACTTAGAATCATTTAGAACACAATTTGTAAAGAATACAATTAACATAACTTTTATAGATAGATATTATTTTATTTATTCAAAAAACAAACATCTTCCTCAACAACTTTTAGATGAAAACAACCACATTAGCGATTCTATAAGAAGAATATATAGTGAGCAATCAAATTTTCAAGAATGCAAACCTTGGTCATTGGTTGACAGCAACTTGGTTTATAATTTTGAGACCATCTATTCTAATGACATGGTTTTAAAAGCTTCGGGCTGGGCTTTTTTTGAAAATGCGAATAACACTCAGTTCGATTCTTTATTTGTCGCATTATCAAATGATGAAAAATGCTATATATATCCTATAAATAAAGCATTAAGACCTGATGTAAATGCTCACTTTAAGAGGTCTGATCTGGAAAATTCCGGATTTAATTTTCTGATATTATCCGACAGTTTAGTTAATCAGGTTTTGCAAATCGGTTTCGCGTTTAAGTCTAAAGGCAATGTTATAACTTATTGTCCCACACATAAGCTTATTAATGATGAGCAAATCCCTAAATTAACAACAGCATTGATAAATAACAATTCCAATGTTAATTTCAATCTGGAGAAAGTTTTAAAAGAAAACACGAGTATAGAAATAAGTGGATGGGCATATATTCCTAAACAGAATTCAGCAGAGAATACTATTAAAGTATTGTTTATAAAAGACAATCAAATTTTTGAAATTGAAACTGAAAAAATATACAGAGAGGATGTTTCTCAGGCTTTTGGTTCTGGCTTCAATCTTAATGCTTCAGGGTTTAAAATAAAATTTAGGGCAAACAGCATCCCTTCAGGCATTTATCAGATAGGCATTGCCATTTTTGATTTGGATAGTCAAAAATATTTAATTATTGTGACAAATAAAATTTTAGAAAATCATAATTAGCTCGTAATATATCATACGTTATTTCGTTATACTTTCGCATATCCAAAATTTGGCCCTCAATACATGAAAACCCGTTACTCAATATACTTGCGTCCCTCTACTATTTTACTCGATTTGTTCGTATTAAACCTATGGCTCTATTTGTTTATTATTCTACCGAATGTAATTCGAGGAATGGAAATATTCAATTTCCTTTTTATGATGAATCTAGGCTGGTTTCTATCAGCCAATATTTTAGGCATTTATCACATCTTCAGACTAACAAAATATATCCGAATATTTAAAGACAGCATAAAACAGCTGTTTGTCTTTTCTTTCATGGCATTCGCTTTCTTCACTATTTACCGTATTCCGCTTTCAAGTGATTTAGTAAACTACCTCCTTAATCTGCTCTTTTTTTTAGGTTTATCCATTCTCTTATTTCGATCGCTGTCCTATTTTTTGATCAAAAGATACCGTTTGATTGGTGGAAATTATCGAAATGTAATCATTGCCGGAGTTGCTGAAAACTCTCAAAAATTAGCCGAATTTTTTACTCATCGTAGAGAATATGGCTATCGTTTTCACGGATTTTTTTCGGAGAAAGAAAATGGCATCAAAGCCATCGGAAAACTTTCGGATATTCCTGCTTTTGCTAACAAAATAAATTTGCATCAAATTTATTGCAACGTGGGCGAATTAAACGTAGAAGAATTAAATGAGCTTATTCGCTTTGCCGATAACAACCTGATTGAAATTAAATTCATTCCCGATCCAAAGGTTGATTATGGACAAAATTTAGTCTTGCAATATTATGATTATATCCCCGTTTTTGCTCTGCGCGAAATCCCTTTTCAAACCGATATGAAATGGATAAAACGCGGTTTCGATTTGGTGTTTTCATTTCTTGTTATTGTATTCATATTGAGCTGGTTTATTCCGATTTTAGGTTTATTGATAAAATTGGAATCCAAAGGGCCTATTCTCTTCAAACAGAAACGAAATGGCTTGAATAATCATGAATTTGAAGTCTATAAATTCCGTTCTATGTATCTGAATGGCCATTCCGACAGCAAACAAACCAGCGAAAATGATGAACGTTTAACAAAAATTGGTAAGTTTATTCGCCGAACCAATATCGACGAAATCCCTCAATTCATCAATGTTTTAAAGGGCGAAATGTCGGTTGTTGGGCCACGGCCTCATCCGGTATTTATGACCGAACAATATGCCAAAATTGTGGATAAATACATGGTTCGTCATTTTGTAAAACCAGGTGTTAGCGGATTGGCTCAGATTAAAGGATTCCGAGGAGAAATTCAGGATACAGAGCAAATGCGAAACCGCATTCGCTTAGACAAGTTTTACATCGAAAACTGGACATTGATGCTTGATATTGAAATCATTATCAAAACTATTTTACAAACATTCAAACGAAACAAAACTGTTTATTGATTTTACTTTCCTCTTCCTTGTGCTACAATCAAGGCCGTCCAGATCATAATTTTAAAATCCATCGCCAGCGACATATTTTCTAAATAAAGAATATCGTACTGCAAGCGTTCTATCATTTCATCAATGTTTTCGGCATAACCAAATTTTACTTGTCCCCAACTCCTGTTTTGTGCGCGACG
>DMBV01000066.1 GCA_003445975.1 Bacteroidales bacterium | reverse complement strand
AAATGAGTAGAACTAAATAAAACAGACCATGGCAATACAATACAAAGCAGTTAGGACGCAGCTATTTCTATCCGCCTATAAAGAAACGTTATTTTGATTTTTTTACCACTTTATAAAAGAAATAAAGCGTAAAAAAAGTAACGACAATAATGGTTCCTAACATCATTAAAAGGGCTGAGGTATTCATTTTTTATAATTTTTGAGGTAAGCACGATAAACAACCAAACAGATTCCAATAAATAAAGAAACCAAAAACAAGCGCGATCCGTTTACAAACAAAATGGTTTTTTCAAGCTCCTGAATGGTTTGCAAATCGGTCGTTGCTGCTATTTTAGCGTAAATTTCTTTGTTGGTGATTTTGTCCCAGATTCCGGGCAAACTTCCAACAAACACCACCCCAAGAAAGAGAGGCGTTACAAATTTGATAATGAATTTTAATATTTTGGGCAAATGAATATCGGCACCCAAATTTATTTCCTTCCAGCCTTTTTCCATTCCAAATACCCAAGCAAAAAGAATGATTTCGAAAAGCGCCAAAACAACAAGGGCGACTGTTCCCGCCCAATAATCAAATTCATCAAACACACCATATTTGAAAAAAAGTACCGTTGGCAATCCAAAAACGAAGATCAATAAACCAAAAAACCAAGCGGCCGATTTGCGTTTCCAATTGAATTCGTCCATCATAAATCCCATGACCGGTGTTCCCATGGCCAAAGAAGACGTAATTCCGGCAAAAAACAACAATCCAAACCAAAAAATCCCAGCCAAGGCGGCCGCAATTGTTCCCCATTGTGCAAACAAATAGGGAAGCGTTTTAAAACCAAGACCCAAACCTCCTTGTTTGGTGAGCTCTATTACGCCATCTATTCCCAAATATCCAACAGCAATAGGAATCAGAATGGCACTGCCCAACACGACTTCTACAAACTCGTTCATCCAGCCGGCACTCATTGCATTCAGTGCAATATCGTCCTTTTTCGAAAGATAAGAAGAATAACATTGGATAGATCCCATTCCCAACGACAAGGTAAAGAATATCTGTCCGGCAGCGGCAAGCCATACTTTTGCACTCCAGATGGATGAAAAATCGGGCGTCCATAAAAAATTGAGCCCCACCGATCCGTCATAAAGAGCGCCTTCTTCGCCTGCTGTGATAAAAAATGCCTTTATGGCTAGAAAAACGCCAAATAAAATCAAAAGCGGCATTCCAATCTTCGCCACTTTCTCGACACCGCCACCCAATCCTTTTGAAAGAATATAGGTGTTCAAAACAAGCGTGAAAAGCCAAATAACGATTGGCACGGATTGCGAATCGAGATTTACATAAGAATTGAAAAAAGAAGCCACTTCCGGACTGCTCATATTCGAGAAAGTGCCCACTATGCTGTGATACATCCATGTAAGTGTCCAACTTTCGAGATAACAATAATAGGACGCTACCGCAATGTTTGTAAACAAGCCAAAAACGCCTACGTATTTCCAAATGCGTCGTTTGTCCATTCTGTAAAACTGAAAGGGCGTGGCATGATGCCCAAAACTGCCACCAAAGCGACCAATGCTCCACTCTACCAATAACAACGGTATTCCCATCAATAAAAAACTTACTAAGTAGGGAATGATAAACGAGCCGCCACCATTTTGAATTGCCTGAACCGGAAAGCGTAAAAAATTTCCCAAACCAACAGCATTGCCTGCCATGGCAAAAACAAGCCCCACTCTCGAACCCCAGTGTTCTTTATTCATTTGATTTTTGATTTGGCGTCAAAGGTAAAATTCAATTTAAATAGAACAACAAAAAGAATTTATTTTATTGTTGAAGTTGGTATTCCAATAAATTTACAACGAAACACGGCGTATTTGGGCGCTTGTTGTAGTACGAATTGGCCGAATTGCAAACGCAGCTTCGCTCATTTTCATTATTTGCCGAATGTTGTCAGAAATTGGCGAACATGCCAATGCTCTATCCCATTGTAAGCCCCACTCGCCAATTCGTCCATACTCACAACCATTTTCTGCCAGTTATCATTTATTTTCTGCAGGTTACCATATTCTCTTTCGTGTACCTTTTCGTCGGTTAACAGATAGCATACCTGAATATAAACTCTCTTGCCGTTTTTTTCAGCCACAAAATCGATCTCTTTATCAGCGGCTTTGCCTACCCAAATTGTGTAATTTAATACTTGCAATTGATGATACACCAAATTTTCAAGTACTTTATTTATATCCATTTGGTCATACGGTTTTATGGCGTGGCGAATACCTAAATCTTCAAAATAAAATTTATCCCCAACTTCAAAAATCTTCTTACCTACTATATCCATACGTTGCACTCTATTCACAAACAACACATTTTCCATGCAACTGAGATATTCTAAAACTGTTTTTGGAACAATGCTGAGTTGTTGCGACTTTAAATACACACTTATTTTATTCGACGAAACGATGCTCCCTATATTATCGGCCAAAAAACGGGTCAAATTTTTCAGAAAACTTAGATTGCGTAATTTGTATCGCGACATGATATCTCTTAACACAATGGAATCAAATATGTTTCGAAGATATTCGTAATATACTGAATCTTCGAACTTTAGATTAATTAAATAAGGCATGCCGCCATATTTCATGTACCGAAACAAACTTTCGTTCGAGTCCGTAAGTTGGTGAAATCGTAAAAATTCGGTATAGGATAAAGAATGTATGCGAATTTGTATGGTTCGGCCTGCCAGCAAGGTAGCAAATTCGCCCGAAAGCAAAACCGCATTACTGCCTGTGCAATAAATATCGTAGCATCCTTCATTTTGTAAACTGCGCAGCGATTTTTCAAAATCAGCTATTTCTTGTATTTCGTCGATAAATACATACGTTTTTGCCCCTTTGTCCTGTTGCTGTTGTATGTATTCAATAAGCTGGTGGTAGTTTTTCAACCAGTCGAATTCATATTTCTCCTTATCAATATAGATGAGTTTGGCTAATGGATTCTTCTGACGGATTTCATCCATTAACTGCAATATTAAATAGCTTTTGCCTACTCGTCGTTGACCAATTAATATTTTAATCAATTGATTATCAATATAAGGCTCTATTCTTTCAAAATAATATTCTCTTCTCAATCGTTCCATATTTATATGAATTACAAGTAAAACAATATACGAATATACTATTTATTATAATCATAAGTAATAATAAATGGAATATTTTTGTGTTGTAATCATTATTCTTGCTGAATTACGAATTCGCCGAATCGCAAACTCAGCTTCGCTTTCCAATGAAAACCCGCAATCAGAAACAAAAGCTATTTCACGCCAACGGCCGTATCGTCGCCTCGCGAATCGGCACCACCTTGCAACAGTCCGTTTGGAAGCACTAAAACAGCATCCATTTTTCCGATGGCGCTTACGGGAATCAAAACATGTCCCAATGCTTCCAATTGTTTCAGCACAAGCGAATCCAATCCGTTTTCTTCGTAAAGAATTTGGTCGGGCAACCATTGCGAATGCGTTTTTTTTGCATTTGCAGCTTCTTGCATATTCATTCCAAAATCAACCACATTCAAAATGGTTTGATATACGGCAGTGATGATGGTTGCTCCGCCCGGACTTCCTACTACCATAAACAATTTCCCATCTTTTTCGAGTATTGTGGGTGTCATCGAGCTGAGCATTCTTTTTTCGGGGGCAATGGCGTTGGCTTCGGCACCAATCAATCCAAATTGATTTGGAACGCCCGGTTTGATACTGAAATCGTCCATTTCGTTGTTTAAAAAGAACCCGGCTTTTTCCACAAAAACTTTGGAGCCAAAATTTCCATTTAATGTGGTGGTGATTCCAATGGCATTTCCCTCTTTGTCAACAATAGAAAAATGAGTGGTTTCGATACTTTCGATGATTTCTACTTTTCCTTCTTTAATTTCTGTGGAATTTGTTTTGTGGTCGGGTCGAATATCTGAGAATCTTTTTGCCAGATAGTTGCTGTCTAAAAGCATTTCTTGTGGAACAGCGAAAAAATCCGCATCGCCAAGATAAGTGGCTCGGTCGGCATATACACGTCTTTCCAATTCCGTCATCAGATGAATGCTTTGCGCAGAATTGTGTCCTAATTTTGCAAAATCAAAAGCTTCGCTTCCTTTTAGCAATTGGAGCAATGCAATACCGCCACTCGATGGCGGAGGCATCGAAATTACTTTGTATTCTTTGTAATTTCCTTCCACCGGTTTTCGCCAAACGGAATGATATTCATCCAAATCGGCTTGAGTAATAATTCCTCCTTTTGCTTGAATTTCTGCAAGCATTGTTTGAGCCGTTGGTCCGGAATAAAACCCTTCGCGTCCTTTGGATTGAATTAATTTGAGTGTTTGTGCCAATTCTGGAAGCACAACGCTATCGCCGGTTTTCCATTTTTCTTCATTAAAAAAATAGGTAGAACTGTCATTTGCAGTTAAGAAATCTTTTTGATAATCGTTCAGTTTGTTTGCTTCATTTTCTGTTAAAACAAATCCTTTTTCGGCCAACTCAATAGCGGGCTGAATGAGTTTTTCGAACGTTAAGAAGCCGAGTTTTTTATGCAATTCGATCATTCCATCCACCGAGCCGGGAACACCAACCGAAAGAACGCCGAAGGAAGAAAGTTCGGAGATTACATTTCCTTCTTTGTCCAAATACATATCTCGCGAAGCGTTTTGTGGCGCTTTTTCGCGGAAGTCTAAACTGCCTGTTTCGCCATTCGCTTTGCGATAAACAGCAAAACCGCCTCCGGCAATATTTCCTGCTCGTGGATACACTACTGCCAATGCAAACTGAACGGCAACAGCGGCATCAAAAGCATTGCCACCTTGCTCCAGAATTTGAGCACCTACTTTTGATGCCAGTGGATGAGCCGTGGCAACCATTCCATTTTTGGCTTCAACAAGTTGCACTTTGGATGAACTTTCGGAAAAACGGCTTTGTGGATTCGAACAAGAAAAAGAGATGAATGCAAGGAGAATAAAAAGGAAACGTTTCATAAGCTCGGTTTAAGGAAACAAATTTAATTTTTTTATGTTCGATGTGTGGAAATTGGCTGTTTATTTTCATTTTAGGTTCTATCGGCAAATGAAATTTTTGTTCTTTTGCAATCGCAAACTCTAATTCACCTTTTTGAATGATTATTCTTGAAAAACCCTACGTTTCGGACTATTTGAAAGAAACGGCTTCTCAATTTCATTTTCCTGTTTTGGCAAATGAACATAGCAAAAGTTTGAATTTAAATTCGAATGTAGAATTACTTTCTGATAAGAAAGCCGTTGATTGGTACAATACCTCTTCCAATGCGCGAATCTATACCAATTCGGAAAATGCCATTCAGTGGATTTCGAAACATTTAAAAGACAGCTCATTGCCTCAAAAAATCAATTGGTTTAAAGACAAAGTGGCTTTTCGGAACCTGACAAAAGAGTTGTTTCCCGAAGTTTTTTTCAAAGCACTGAAACCCGAAGATTTAGATGCTATTCGAATTGAAGAGCTTCCTAAACCATTCGTAATAAAACCGGCTGTCGGATTTTTAAGCTTGGCTGTTTATCCCGTTCAATCGAATGAAGAATGGCCGGAAATAAAAGAAAAGCTGAAGAAAGACCTTTTAGATGCTGCTCTCCTTTTTCCGTCGGAAGTATTAGACAGCAATGCCATTATCATTGAAGGTTATATCAACGGGATTGAATTTGCTTTTGATGCTTATTACGACGAAAACGGAAATCCAACGATCTTAAACATTCTCAAGCACGATTTTGCTTCGGCCGAAGATGTAAGCGATCGAGTGTATTTGACATCAAAGGAAGTAATGGAAACCTATCTTCCGCCCTTTACTTCTTTTTTGAACGATTTGGGCGCTTTGGCCGATTTAAAAAACTTCCCTTTGCATGTGGAGGTTCGCGTTGATGAACATGGAAAACTGCTTCCTATCGAGGTGAATCCGCTTCGCTTTGGTGGATTTTGCACAACAGCCGATCTTACGCCTTATGCGTGGGGATTCAATCCCTATGTGGCTTTCTTTCAAAACCAGAAACCCGATTGGAACGAAATCTTGAAAGACAAAGAAGGAATTCTCTACGGATTGATTGTTTTGGATAATTCGACCGGAATAAAAGCCGAGAAGATCAAGACTTTTGATTACGAAAAGCTGCTCCTGCAATTCGAAAAACCCTTGGAGTTGCGCAAAATGGATTTTAGAGAATATCCCGTTTTTGGCTTCTTGTTTACCGAAACACGTGCGGAAAATTATCAGGAATTGGCAGCAATTCTCCAATCGGATTTGCGCGAGTTTGTCGTTGTGCAGTAGTTTGCCGGAGCAATCAAAAAATAAATTACGAAAACCATTTTTTATACATCGACCAATGTTGTCCATAATACATGGGATCCGAAAGACTCTTGACTATTCTTCGCCTGACCGAAGCGCTTATAAAAAAGAGCAAAAACTGACTGACGTATCGATAAAACCTAAAAAAGAGAAAATAACTCTTCGCAAAGAAATTTACAGTTCCGGGAAAAGTCCAAATGAGATGAATCCGGCGAATGTAGCGTCTGACACTTTTCTTCTCTTCAAAAACCAAGCCTTTTGGATAATCCAACAGATCGGCCGAAAGAGCGATATAAGCATTTAAATCCTCGAAAAAAGAGCCAAACAATTTACTTACTTCCAACGGATTTTGTCTTTTGGAAAGCAGCATCAAATCGTAACTCTGTCGCATAGTGGTTTTGTGCATGGCTTTGGCGCTGTCGTTCATTTGCACATTCATTATATTGTGCAGTATCAAATCCGAATCCGATAACACATAAGCTTCTGTTTGCGGAAGCTTGATTAGATTTGCACGAACGGTCTGCCAATTGAATTTTTTATCGTATTTCCCTTCAAGCATGCGGTGGTGAATTTCGACTGCGGCTACTTCGCCTTCTTTAATCAAACTCACAAAATGGCGGTGCTCGTCAAAAAAGGCTTCGCCATATTTAGTTAGTCTGCTGTATCCGTTTTCCATTAAGATTTGAAACGCTTTTTTAGCGTCTTCTTTTTCCAAAAGAATATCGATATCGCTGAGCATTCGCTCTGCTATATCGACGTACAAACCATCAAAAAGATGAGCGGTTCCTTTTAGGAGAACGGGATTTAATCCATGCTGATGAAGTATTTCGGTAAGTTGCTCCGTTTGTAGCATGATTTTTCGGTTTCGTTCCCTATTTTGATTGGTGATCTCTTCCAAATGAATGACCAAATCTTCGGGCAAGAATTCAAGAAGCTGGTTGTGTTTTAGATTGAGATAAAAGGCAGGCAAAACCAATTGGTTACTGCTTTGATAAACAACTGCATGCCAGTCGATATTTCCCGAATCAATTGTTTTTTTGATCTCTTCGGCACGTTCGGAATGCGCGCTCAACGATAAGCATTTTCCAACAAACCAGAGTGTTTCTTTAGTATTCATCGTTAAAAATTTTATGAAGCGAATCTAGCATTTTATGGTTATCGGAATAGGTTATTTGAAAGATGGGAACTTTTGAAATCCAATCCAAAAAGAAATGTGCTTTTTCTTCTTCGGGCGAAAGCCAGGCTTCGGTAACCACTTTCTGAAAAGCGTGAAAACGATCCATGGTTTGGATTTCGAAAGCGATTTCTTTGGCATATTTAATAAAAACGAGTGCTTTTATTGGATGCGGATTAAGCTCGCCACTTTGGGGAGCAAGATAACGCACCGTTTTGTTCATGCTTTTCAATTCGTATTCTTTGGCTTGCAAAAGCTCGGGAAAGCGTTTGCTCAGCATTTCGAGCGCTTGTTTTTTGACAGAAATAGCAGCGGGAAAATTCAAAACACAAGCGGCAGTGTCCAAAGGCACAAAATCATCAGCCAAAAGCGTGAATCCATTGGCCAAAGCAATGGCCGAAGCGGTACTTTTTCCATCCCCCGAATCGCCCAAAAACAAAATTCCTTGTCCGTTCTGTCCAATAGCCGAAGCATGCAAAACACCCAGCCAATCATTTTCTGTTTTTCGATAAGCCAAATTAAGCAGCGCCATAAAAACCTGACCTTTAAAAATATGGTCTTCATTTTTGCGCCACGAACCGATGTTTTCTCCGTTTAGATTTAAAACGTAATGGCCTTTGCTGAAAAACAATTTAAGCTGCTGTGCTTCAGTCGTGGTTTCAAAAACTTCTATATGTGCAAACAGTGGATGAATTTGTGTTTCGATTTTCAAGGTGCTATACGAAAATTGAAAATAGACCGTTTTGAAACGATAGATTTTAGTGCTAAAATAGGTTGGCGGGAGCTCAGTTTTCTTTATTAAATCATTTTTCGATTCGTTCGCTTGGAATTTTATTTTTTGCGCCTGAAGAATTGAGTCAAGAATTTCGACAGTTTCAATCGCTTGCTTATTGGACAAATGAAACTTTTCTTTGCACCAAAGCAAGGTATTTTCGCGAGATTTTCCGCGTTGAAGTCTTTCGAAAACGCGATAAAGCCCATCGTCCAATTGCAAATAGTTGTTGGAATTTTTAAACCAAATCCATTTCTTGTTTTCAACAGGTTGAACTAAATAATCCACCATATTTTTCTTGATAAAAAAAACTCTAAAATAACAAAAATTTGCTCCGCTCGTTTTGGGTCGAGGGATTAAAAACAAAGAAAACTCAGTTGTATCCCGGTTTGAATATCCGGAGCATTGTTTACTTTCAAATCTTCGCTCACATAAACCGAAACCGAATAGTTGGTGAAGGTAAGTTGAAAAATAAAACTCCAAACCGACAATGGTTCGTACAATTGCGAAAGCGCATAATGCCAATGGGTGGAAGTTCGTTCCCCACTCAATACAATCCCATTCAAATCGTTCGGGTTTTGATACGGACTTTGATGATGGTAATTCAACGCAAAAGTCCAAAATTTTTCATTTTTCAGTGTTCCTTGATAACTCACTCGGCTATCGAAGGCAAAATTGAATTTTGTATTGTTGATATTTACCCTTTCGCCCCATTTTACAAAGTGCGGACTAGTGAGATTGGTTCCTCCCGCGATTTGAATCTTTTTGTTGTTTTTCAGTTTGAACTGCTTGATGGCCTCTGCAGAAAAACCGATATCGGACGAAGGATTGTAGCGGTTTGTGTTTATTCCGAGATGTGCGCCAAGATTAAGATAAAGTTCTTGCCATTTAAACAGTTCGGGTCGAAAAAAATAAGTATAATGCAACTCCAAACCGGCGATCACAAAATCGTTTTCGTTTTTTTCGATGCTGTTTCCTTTTTCATCGAAATAGCTCACCTTTGATTTGTCGAGTCCATAATAGCGCCGGGCAAACGGATCTTCGCCTCCGGCAATATGACTGTGAAAAAATTCAATAAACGAATCGCTGCTCAAGGTCGATAAAGGTATTTTTCCTTTTGTAAAAAGATAAGATCGCAGCTCGAATTTGAGTTGTTGATGCTGATCAATTGGGACTTCTATGCCAACATGAAATCCTTTTATTACCGCATCGGCTTGCAGGCTTATCTTTTCTGTAGCAATAGAACGGTAATCGAACACAAATTCCCTTTCGTGCCAAGGAATTGAATTTAAAAGCACTCTATCCGACTCCAAAACAGGTTTAAAGGCCGTTACGAGCGGCTGCCAAACATTTGCACTCGACCATTGAATCGTGAATTGCTTTTCGGAAACCGGTTTTAGTTTAAACGCCGATTCCAATCGCATCAAATAAATTCCCAATGGGTGATTTCCAAGCAGTTTTGCTTGGGCGAATTCAATATTATTTTCGTTTTTTTCGGAAACACTGTCGAGCACATTTCCTTGCCCATTTGTGAAAACAGAAAAGCAAACGAGCAATAGGAGAAAAGTAAAAACGATCTTGCTTTGTCTCATCCATTCATAAGCTTAACGCATTCGCTTTATTCCTTCGTCCACTTCTTTGGATAGCCGGGCAAAGACCGCTTCAAAAGTGCCCAATCCATCAATTTTGCAAACACCGTGCAGTTGATTGTATTTTTCGATAACGGGAATGGTTTTGGTTTCATGTTCCTGCAGCCGTTTCACAATTTTAGCCGTACTATTGTCGTAGGGCATTCCATGATTTGTCTTGCTTCGTGCATCCAGTCGCTGAATCAATTCCAATGTGGGGACTTCAATATTGATGACCATTGAGATGGAAGAGCCATGCTTTTTCAACAATCCATCCAGAATATACGATTGTACGAGCGTGCGCGGAAAACCTTTAAAGATATAGCCTTTTACTCCTTTCGATTGTTCCAGCTTTTTTTCAATAATCTGAACCACAAGATGATCGGGAACCAATTGTCCGCTTTCATACAGACTTTCCACTTCTTTTCCGATTGCCGTCTGCATTTTTATTTCCTGATCCAACATGGGGCCGGTAGCAACAAATTCTAAGCCGTATTTTTCGGCCAATGCTTTTCCTTGAGAACCTCTTCCAGAACCCGGATAGCCAAACAAAACCATATTAAACAAGCTTTTGCTCAATTCGTTTTGCACCACAGCATCAATATCCTGGCTCACTTTTTCGATGCTTTGCTGGCCTTTGATTGGAACATAAATGCCTCGTTCTTTGTAAAACTGAAGTACCGGTCGCGTTTTGGCTTCATATTCTTTCAGCCGGAAGCGAATCACCTCTTCGTTGTCGTCGCTTCGTCCGGAGGTTTCGCCCCGAATGAGCAAACGTTTCACCGATTCTTCTTCTTTCACTTCTAAGCTAAATAAGCAATTCAAAGACGTATTCAACTTTATCATCAATCCTTCCAGAATATAAGCCTGAATATAGGTGCGCGGAAAACCGTCGAACAGAAATCCTTTGGCGTCGGGATTTTCTTTGATGGTGTTTTCGATTATTTGCACAATAATTTCATCGGGAGCCAATCCCCCATTTTCGATAATCGACTTGGCTTGAAGCCCCAATTCCGATTTACGAACAATTTCTTTGCGCAAAATATCGCCTGTCGAAATGTAATATAAATTGTATTTCCGAATTAGAAATTCTGATTGAGTTCCTTTTCCGGCTCCCGGAGGGCCAAATAGTGCAATGTTTAACATCTTTAAGGAGTGTTTTTTCTTTTTTCAAAGATAGAGAAAAGCGCCACTAAGTACAAATAAGGATTCTTAAGGCATAACAACCTGAATAGTATCGGCTATTCCGCTTTCGTCGTTCGCTCTGAGAATAATTTCACCAATTTTTTCTGCAACAAAACTAAATGACAGCGTAGCAGATGGAATGTATTGAGGACAAACACCGGCGTTTTTTGGATAAGAATAGCGGCCTTCCACCATAATTTCGTTTCCAATCCACGAAGTATTTAGATAAGGAGCTGTGGCACAGCCGTCGGTTCCGGCATTGAATGTTACGTTTACATATATTTTTTGATTCAACTGAACCGTATCCGGTGCGTCTATTTTTGTAATCATTCCTTTCAAATCATAATATTCGGCATCGAGGCTACAAGAAACCAAGAGCGCAAGAAAAAAAATGAAAAGGAAGCTCTTTTTTACGTGTTTTTTCATGCTTATAAATCTTTCGTTATTTGATGCGAATGTGAAAACAAATTCCGAATTCTTCTGAAAATAAAATTGAATTATTTCTTAAAAATGAAATAAACCGCCAAAACCAGAAAAAAGAAACCAATGAAATGATTTGTTCTGAGCGTTTCGGATTTAAACGCAATAAGTGTGAAGGCGGTAAAAACAAGCAAAGTGATTACTTCTTGAATCACTTTTAATTGAACCAAGGTAAACGGGCCTCCATTTTCTCTGAATCCGATTCGGTTTGCCGGAACCTGAAAGAAATATTCGAAAAGTGCTATTCCCCAACTGATGAATACAATGGCCACTAAACCGAGTTTGCTAAACCATTTCCATTCGGCAAATTTTAAATGACCATACCAAGCCAAGGTCATAAAGAGATTGGATAAGATTAACAATCCGATTGTTAGAAATGATTTCATTGTTTTCTGTTCTGTTTTAAAAAAAGCTCGTTCCGAAAATCAGAACGAGCTTCAAAATTAAATTTTTCTTCACCATGAAGAAATGTTTCAATCACATAATTATTTCTTTGGAACAAATTGAGCAGTGAACCGGACTTGCTTTTCAACCGCTTGCCTACTGAATGGATCGGAATGAAATTCGTTGTTCAAATATTTCTCGGTTTGGTCCATATAAAAATCGGATGCAGGGATTCCCGATTCTCCGGTTGGGATAATCGTGAGCGATTCGTCCCAATTGGATGGCACAAAAATATGCCGATGCGAAGCGCCATGATCAACATCAAAAGGCGATTCGAGAGAATAGGAATACGGGCTAACGGTATGAAAACTTCCGCCAACAGGATAAGGACCTCGGTTTAATCCAAATACTTTATCCAAAAGCGCAACACCTCCCAATTGATGTTTAAAAACAACTTGGTGTTGACTTCCCCACTTCCATTTGGTCATATCGGGATTCAGTTCTTCGCTGAGCTGAGAAAGTGTTTCGGAATAACTTTTTATCACCTGATCGTTAAACGATTCCTGTATGTCGGGTGTTGAAATATCGTCGCACCAAAAAGCATCTTTCGATTTCCAAAAATCTTCGATAAAATTGCGCGACAAGGAACCATTTTTGAAATATTCTTCATACAAATCGCCTAAATCGTCTTGCAAAAGATTTTTAATCAGATTCAAATAGGTTTTTTCGAACAACAGCGGCGCCACTTCGTCGGCACGCATGGTTCCATCCCAATTTTGAAGATAGGCGTATCCTTCTTGATATTGTTTGTTTCCTTTTTCGAGCGCAAGGGCGGTGAGCATATCGGGCAAAAATCTTCGAGCTAAAACAGAATTTTGATCGGCCAGCATGGTTTTAAATTCATCAATGCCTAGTTTGTCGGACGCTTCCAGCATTTCGCGAATGCGGCTAATGCGATAATCTTGCGAAAAATACGTTCCGATATAATAGGGATAATCGTTTCCAACCGTTTTGTTGTTGGCCGACGAAAGCATATTGTTGCTTGGATTGAAGCTGTGTGGGAGTTCGTCGAATGGAATTCGGGCGGTCCAATCAAACTCATCGGTTTCGCCTGGTTTTATTAAATAGTTTGGCCCTTTTCGGATGGGAACACCACCGCCGGCATATAGGCCAATATTTCCAAAAACATCGGCATAAACAAAATTCTGACTCACCGAATTGAACGTTCGGATAGCGTCTTTAAACTCGTCCCAATTGCTGGCTTTATTGAGCAGATAAACCGCACGCATTTCGTTGCTGTAGTCATTTCCTATCCAACGCATCGAAATGGCCTGATTCATTTTTTTGAATCCTGAAACAAGCGGACCGCGATGTGTAAATTTATTTTCCCGATAAACGGAATCGCCGCCTTTGATCTTGATTAATTCCTTGCGAATCTCCAGCGATTTCCATTCGCCCATAAAGAAATATTTTGTACTGTCGTCTTTTTGAATGGTTTCCAAATACAAATCGATGTCATCTACATAAAGATTCGTCATTCCCCATGCGATATTTTCGTTGTGGCCGGCAACAACAAATGGCTGGCCGGGCACGGCCAAACCGGTAACATTGTGTTTTCCTTCGATCACTTCGTGAATTTGATACCAAATTCCAGGAGCGTTCAAGCCTAAATGCATATCGTTTGCCATCAGTGGCTTTCCTGTTTTAGATTTTTCGCCCGAAACAGCCCAATTGTTGCTTCCATTGAACACCTGAACGCCGAGTTTTTCGACTGTCTTAGCTTCGGCCATTAAGCCTTTGTCCAATTTGAGCAGATTGGAATCGATTTTAAAATTGGGATAGACAACTACTTCCCGTTCGGCTACATTTGGAATGAGGGCTTTTGCTTTTTCCAATCCAATGGCCTGAATCACTTTGTAAAGCGTGATTTCGGCCGAATAAGCACTGCCCGCCAAATCCCAAGCCATATAACCTGTCACGTTTAGAGAATGTCCGGGCAGCCATTTTTCGGGCTTATAGCCCAAAATACTAAATTCTGTTGGAAGTTTATCGGCATATTGTTCGAGGTATTGGTTTACGCCATCCGCAAAAGCATCCAAAGCAGCTCTTTGTTCAGCAGAAATATCGACGAGCATCATTTCCGATTTTTCGGGAATCCGCAATGCACGCAAAAAAAGATCGGTATTTATCAGATCGGCACCAAAAATCTCGGCCAAACGACCTTGTGTAACACGCCGCAACAAATCCATTTGCCACATCCGGTCTTGAGCCATCACAAAACCAACGGTGCGGTACAAATCGGCTTCATTTTTAGCATAGATATGCGGGATAGCCATGGAATCGCGATAAACTGTAACTTCTTCGGTAAGTCCGCGCAGTTCAACTGTTTGGTTGTAATCGGGAATAGCTTTTCTGGAGAGATGATTGATAAAAAAATAAACGCCTACTAAAACAACAACAATGAGTAAAAGCAAGCTCCAAAGAATTTTCTTGAGCAGTTTCATTCGGTAGATTTTTTTAAATGAGAGCGGACCAATCTCGCATGTGAGAATTTTTGTCCGCAAATACGTTCAACGAACATGCTCGTTTCATAAAAGGTTTTTGGGTTAAACAACTCAAATGTACTCTTTTTTTTAAATACAGCGCCACAACAGATCATTTCTGTTGACCATTTTCCAAAACAAGAATTTATTTTTAGGATATTATTTTTCGTGCAAAAGCGAAAAACCGTTTGCTTGCTCTTTCATTGCTGTGCTAGGCAAAACGACACTAGCTGGCTTTCCTTTTCTTTCCTTTTGTTGGTTTCATTTGCACTATATTTCATTAGCTTTGCAAAAAAACAGCGTTTTTGTGAAATCGAATTACTCCAAAAGAAAATATGTTATAATCAGCATTTTCCTTGTCATTGGCTTGGTTTATCTTTTGCGTTTGTTTTATATACAAGTAATTGAAGACAAATACATTCTGTCGGCTCAAAACAATGTAATCCGCAAAGAAACTATTTATCCATCGCGTGGTTTGATTCTAGACAGAAACGGCAAAGTGATGGTGGCGAATCATGTGGTTTACGACATATTGATAACTCCAAATCAGGTTGGACGAATGGACACCCTTCGGTTTTGCAATTTACTCGATATTACAAAAGTTCAATTTATTGAACTCTATAAAAAAGCCAGAAAATATTCGCCCTACAAAGCATCGCTTTTTGTAGGCCAGCTTTCCAAAGAAGACTTTGCCTATCTGCAAGAATCATTGCATGAGTTTCCAGGTTTCTTTTCCCAAAAGCGAACTTTACGCTATTATCCTTATCCGATAGGCGCACTGAATCTTGGCGACATTGGAGAGGTAAATCAGCGCGAAATAGACCGCGATAATTATTATTCGTCGGGCGATTACATCGGAAAAAACGGATTGGAACGCTTTTACGAACAGGAATTGCGCGGACAGAAAGGAATTGAGTTTGTGATGGTGGATGTTTTTAATCGCAAAAAAGGAAGTTACAAAGAGGGAAAATACGATACGCTGGCGCATCCCGGAAAAAATTTATTTACCGGTCTGGATGCCGAATTGCAGGCTTACGGCGAATTGTTGATGCACAATAAGTTGGGAAGCATTGTTGCGTTAGAACCTTCTACTGGCGAAATATTGGCCTTGATTTCAAGTCCTACGTACGATCCCGCCTTGTTGGTGGGCCGAAAAAGAGGCGAAAATTTCAATAAATTGTTGAACGACAGCTTAAAGCCATTGTATAATAGAGCCCTCATGGCTACTTATCCTCCCGGATCCACCTTTAAAATGGTGAATGCATTGGTTGCTCTTCAAGAAAATGCCATTACTCCTGATACTTATTTTTCGTGTCAGGGAAAATCTTCGCAACCGATTAAATGTACACACAACCACATGACACCGTTGTCGCTTGAGAATGGAATTCAACAATCATGCAATCCGTTTTTTTGGCAAACTTTTCGAAATATTTTGAACAATCCTCGCTATCGCAATTCGCACGATGCCTACGAAGCGTGGTATAATATTGTAAAAAGTTTTGGTCTGGGCGAAAAATTTAACAGCGATTTGATGTTTGAAAGCGCCGGAAACATTCCATCAAAAGCATATTACGACAAAGCCTACAATGGGCAATGGAATGCCATGACGGTTCGTTCACTGGCGATTGGACAAGGAGAAATCTTGATTACGCCCATTCAATTGGCAAATATGGCGGCCATTATAGCCAACAGAGGATTTTATTATCCGCCGCATCTGGTTCGGGCCATTCATACGCGCGAAAATTTAACCAAATCGGCTACCAATAAAAAAACGGTATCGGTCGATAGAAGACACTTCTATCCACTTATCGAGGGAATGGAAAAAGTGGCTAAAGTTGGAGGAACGGCGTCGCGTGCTTCGATGGATTCGATTGTAGTTTGCGGAAAAACGGGTACGGTTCAAAACCCACATGGTAGAGATCACAGTGTTTTTATCGCTTTTGCGCCTAAAGACAATCCTAAAATTGCCATTGCCGTAATTGTAGAAAATGCCGGAGACTATGGTGGCACATGGGCTGCGCCTATCACCAGCCTAATGATGGAAAAATATTTCTACAGAGAAATAAGAAGAAAAGAAAAAGAAAAACAAATTCTTGAAGCCGATTTAATTCCAAAATAATGAGAGAGCGAAAGAGTATTTTTCATAATCTAGACTGGTATTTGGTAGGCTTCTATCTGCTTTTTGTTTTTATGGGACTGATAAGCATTTATGCAGCCGTTTACAATCCCGAATCGCCTTCTATTTTAGATCGCTCCCAACTCTATGGCATTCAGTTTGTATGGATAATGAGCTCGTTGCTTCTGGCAACGATTATTTTGATGTTGGACGTAAAAATATTTTCGTCCTTTTCTTATCTCATTTATGGCGTAAGTATGTTGATGCTGATCCTTGTTTTGCTTTTTGGAAAAGTAATTTCGGGATCAAAATCGTGGTTTCACATCGGTGGCGCTTCATTGCAGCCTGCTGAGTTTGCGAAATTTGCCACCAATTTGGCCTTAGCAAGCTTCCTTAGCAATTTGGATAACAATTTAAAAACGGCCAAAACCGTTTTTATTGCCGGCTTCATTCTCCTTATTCCTACCGCTTTGATTTTGCTTCAAAACGATACCGGTTCTGCTATTGTTTACGTTTCTTTCATCTTGGTTTTGTACCGCGAAGGGTTTAGTGGAAATTTCTTAATCCTCGGCTTTGTAACGGCAATTCTTTTTGTGTTTACACTCATGGTTGGAAAATATCTTGTACTTGGAATCATTGCGGCCATTACAATTGTTTTGTTTTTAATTACCCAAAAAGCCAGAAAAAATTTATTTACACTCTTTGGATTGTTTGCGGTGATTGTAGCCTTTGTTTTTTCTGTTGATTATGCTTTCGAAAATATACTGCAGGACCATCAAAAAGAACGAATTGAAATTTTGCTCGGAAAGAAAACCGATTTAAAAGGAGCCGGATACAATGTTCATCAATCGCTCATCGCCATTGGATCGGGCGGTTTTGCAGGAAAAGGATTTTTACAAGGTACTCAAACCAAATACAAATTTGTTCCCGAACAAAGTACCGATTTTATCTTCTGTACTGTTGGAGAAGAATGGGGGTTTCTTGGAAGTTCGTTGTTCGTTTTTTTATATCTCGGCTTTCTGGTTCGTTTGCTCTATGCGGCCGAACGACAGCGTTCGGCTTTCAGCAGAATATATGGCTATGGCGTGGCTTCCATTTTATTTTTTCACATGGCTGTAAATGTTGGTATGACTATCGGTCTGGCTCCGGTTATTGGAATTCCGCTGCCGTTTTTTAGTTATGGAGGCAGTTCTCTTTGGGCTTTTACCATCTTGCTATTTATTTTTATTAAGATGGATTCGTATCGTTTGGAACTTCTATAAAACTAATCTTTCGAATGAAAGATTTTCGCTTGCCGAGCAATGGATTCCCGATGAACCAATTCCAAAATTTTGATTAAAAAATCGCTGTTTACGCCCAAATTTTTGCCGTTTTCCAAACGTTCCTGAATGATGTTTGACCATCGTTTAAGTTGAAGAATGGTGATATTGTTTTCCTTTTTATACTGGCCAATGGCGTCAACAATATTCAATCGGCGAGCCAATATTTCGATCATTTCGGCATCGAGCCGATCAATCTCTGAGCGATATTCTTCCAGTTTTGTTTCGAAATTGAAATCGCCGCTTCGTTCGCGAAGAATCAGATTTTTGATTAGGTCGTTTAAAACCGATGGTGTAATTTGTTGTTTGGCGTCTGTCAACGCTTTTTCGGGCTGCCAATGCGACTCAATCATAATGCCGTCCATTTCCAAATCAAGTGCTTTTTGGGCAATTTCGGCCAGTAAGCTTCGCTTTCCGGCAATGTGGCTTGGATCGGTAAATACGGGAAGCTGGGGAAACAATCGTTTTAGCTCAATGGGAATTTCCCACATGGGCGCATTTCGAAAAGTGGATTTCTTAAAAAAATCAAAACCGCGATGAATGGCCGCTAATTTTGTAATACCCGAATGATTTAATCGTTCCAAAGCGCCTATCCAAAGCGATAAATCGGGATTTAATGGGTTTTTTACCATCACCGGAATATCGACCCCTTTCAAAGACTCCGCAATTTCTTGTATCGAAAAAGGGTTCACTACCGTTCGGGCACCAATCCAAAGAACGTCTATTCCGTATTTCAAACTCAATTCTACATGCTGGGGATTTCCTACTTCAACAGTCGTTTTCAAACCTGTTTCTTGCTTTGCTGTTTGCAGCCATTTTAAAGCTTCTTCGCCATGGCCTTCAAACATATTTGGCCTTGTTCGCGGTTTCCAGACGCCTGCCCGAAAAAGTTTAACGCTTTCTATCTTTGCCAATTCTCGTGCCGTTTCAAGCACTTGTTCTTCCGATTCGGCACTACACGGCCCACTAATTACCAATGGTTTTGTATTGGTATCCAGCCACAAACTCAGGTCATTTAGTATCAATTGACTACTCATCCTACCACAAAAATACAAAATTAGCTGCTCTTTCTCTTTTTTTGAACAAAAATGAATCTGATACGTTCTTTGAGCAAGCACAAAACCTTGTTTTATCAATTCGATCGTGTTGTTCTATTTTTATAGAATGAACGATTATTAAAAAGCATCAACGCCGTCTGAAAATACACTTAAAAAAATGTACCTTTGTTCGGACAGAAAATATGGAAAAACGCTGGATAATTCAAAAAAAAGGAGCGGAGTCGGTAGTTAAAAACCTGGCTCAAGAGCTTGATGTGTGCGAAAACATAGCTCATTTACTTGTTCAGCGCGATATTACCACCTTTGAACAAGCCCGCGCTTTTTTTCGTCCGGATTACAGCCATTTACACGATCCTTTCTTGATGAAGGATATGGACAAGGCGGTTTCGCGGATCCAGCTGGCCATTCTACACAAAGAAAAAATATTGGTTTATGGCGATTATGATGTGGATGGAACAACCGCTGTTGCGCTTTTGTATTCGTTTCTGAAAAAAATTGGAGCCGATCTTGATTTCTACATTCCGGATCGGTATTCCGAAGGATATGGGATTTCGGAAAAAGGCATTGACTTTGCTGCCGAAAACAACTTTAAATTAGTGATCGCTCTGGATTGTGGAATTAAGGCGATTGATAAAATTGAATACGCCAAATCAAAAAATGTAGAGTTTATCATTGGTGATCATCATCGTCCGGGCGATACGCTCCCCGAAGCTGTTGCCGTACTGGACGCCAAACGACTCGATTGTAATTATCCATACAAAGAACTGTCGGGTTGCGGAGTTGCGTTTAAATTGGCTCAGGCCATTTCGCAAGTTCGTCAGCTTCCATTCAAACAGTTGGAGGAATATTTGGATTTGGTTGCCATCAGCATTGCTTCTGATATTGTGCCTCTTACGGGCGAAAACAGAACGCTTGCCTTTTTTGGTTTGCAAAAAATAAACAAAACGCCCCGCAAAGGAATCGAAGCGATTTTAAAATACACGAGTGTTAAAAAATTACGTCCTCGCAATCTAAATCAAGCCGACGAAGTATTTGAAAAGTCTTTAGGAATAAGCGATCTTGTTTTTCAATTGGGTCCGCGCATCAATGCTGCCGGACGAATCGAAAGCGGAAAAGACTCTGTTCGGCTATTGATAAGCAAAACACAGGAAGAAGCCGATGTGATTGCCAACCAAATAAATGATTTAAATACTGAAAGACGAACATTAGACAGCAAAATTACCGAGGAAGCTTTAGAGATTATCAAACAAGACCCGGAGCGAGAAAACAAAAGGGCAAATATTGTTTTTAAAGCGGATTGGTCGAAAGGAGTCATTGGAATTGTTGCTTCGCGCATCATAGAGGTTTATTATAAACCAACCATCGTTTTCACAAAATCAAACGGCATTCTCACTGCTTCTTGTCGGTCTGTTTACGGATTTGATCTTTACGACGCCATAGAGTCGTGCAGTGCTCATTTGGAACATTTTGGCGGTCACACTTATGCTGCCGGTTTGTCTTTGAAGCAGGAAAATTTTGATGCTTTCTGCCATTGTTTTGAAACCTATGTACAAAACAATATCACAGAGGCTTCGTTGGTTCCACAAATCACCATAGATTTGGAAATAGGCTTGAGCGATTTAAATCAAAAGTTTTATCGTATTTTAAAACAATTTGCGCCCTTTGGCCCGTACAATATGTTGCCTGTTTTTCAAACCAACGAATTGATCGACACCAGCAAATCAAGAATTGTTGGCGAAAAGCACATTAAGTTGGAAGTGATTCAAAAAAATGCCTCGAGTTATCCGTTTTCAGGAATCGCGTTTCAACAATCCGACAAATTTCATTTGATAAAATCGGACAGCAAATATTATACTCAGAAAGCAAGCGAAAACCAAGCCGTTTTCAATCTTTGCTATACTTTGGAAGAAAACGAATGGAATAACGTAAAAAGTTTACAGTTGAATGTGAAAGACATCAAGGCATTTTAATTTCTTGTCTTCTATCTTTGAATTTCGTTTGTTGGTTTCTCAATCTCTTTTTCTGGTTTAAACTGATACAGAAGAAAAGAAAAATAGAACATAACGCCCGCAATTAAAACAAGCAACAGACCTAAAATCTGGATCATTAATCCAACAAAAAGTTCCGGAGCGAAAATTAAAACCAAGCCCAAACCAATCACCACAAAACCATTTACTCGCAAAAGGACCGCGCTGTTGATGGCCGTGAAACTTACAGAAAATTGATAAATGCCTATAACAAGCGCCCACAATCCGCTCAGAATCATCAAAAACCGAAACGATGCTTCGGGATAAAATAGAACAATACCACCTATCAGCAAGTTAAACATCCCTTGAACGAGCCAAAACACAGCAATTTTATTTGTACTCAGATGGGCAAAAGCGCCGAAAATCAACAGCAATCCCATAAAGGCAATCGCTATTCCCACAACAAAAACAAGGCTTCGAATCACCTCGATGGGTGTGAGCAGCAATATCAATCCGATTGCAAAAACGGCTAAAGCATTCAAGAAAATTAGCAACCATTTTTTAGAAAGCATTTCCATAACGCATATATTTAAGAACTCAAAACCGACCTCTTAGCAAATTTAAGAAAATTCTGGCGCAAAAACCGTTAAAAAGAAAAAGGCATCCAATTCGAATGCCTTTTTATAATTTGTGCCCGATCGTTGGTTTAATTGCACTTTAAAACTTCTGTAATCTGATATTTTGCAGCAGCTACATTGGGGCCTGCTGTAACCAATTTGAAGGTAGCACAAGCGTTTGCGTTTTCACCTTTTGCCTGAAATGCCTTTCCTAATTCGAATTGAATAGCCATGGAATCAACGCCTTCCAGCGTAAGCGCTTTTTGTCCGGCAGCAATGCTTGCATCCCACTTTTTCAATTTATTGTTGGCCAGTGTTAAAAGATAAAATGCATTTACGGATTGATCGTTGTATTTTAATGCATTGGTCAACAAAACAACCGCTTCGGCATTGTGTTCTATTTGCATTTCGGTGGCCGCTTTTGATTCGAACATCAATTGAGCGGCTTCGGTGGCGCTGGCCACTTTTTTTGTAGCACTAGCATTACCAGCACCAAACAAAATGACATTATCGAAAGCTTCTATTGCATTTTCAAATTGATTTAATTCTTTGTATGCCATACCTTTGCCATAAAAAGCGTCCACACATTTTGGATTGAACACCAATGCTTCTTCAAAAACTTTTAAGGCTCCTTCGTAGTCCTTTTTTGTGGAATAATCGAGTCCTTTTGAGGCATATATTTTAGGAATGTAGGTAGCGGCTTGCTGTTGTGTTTTCGTGTCGGCTACTTCTCCGGCCAATTTTTCGGCACTTTTCAATGCACCAATTGCCGGATCAAAACTTTCCTTTTTATACAAGGTGATTCCTTCTTTAAAATACGTATAGGCCAATTTTTTTTGAACCGTAAGCTTCAGTTCTGCCGCTTCGGCGCCAAGCGTATTGCAAATAGCAACGCTCTCTTCCCATACTTTTATTGCTCCCGCATAATCTTTTGCCTTATCCAGCTCGATTCCTTCATTGAATTTGGCACCTGCAGCATTCATATCCTGCGCTTTGGTAAAAGTTACTAAGCCCACAAAAAGAGCCAGTAGGATTATTCTTCCTTTCATCATGTTTTATCCTTTATATTGATTGGTTTAGACTTAATTGAGCGACAAATATATAAAAATCAACTTAAAACAAAACGCTCTTAACAATTTTTCACGGACTTGTCAATTTTTGTTGTTTCGTGAGTTTGAAACAGAATATCTCGACCAAAAACGCTTGTCTTCTTTGCAAAATTCCATTTTCGCCTTGAAAAAAGGCCAATAACTTTCCCAAAACAAATTCCTTTCAGCAAAATTACAATTCCTAGAAAAAGCCACACCGCTGCATAAAACCGTAAAAAGCAATCAAAATTGAAGGACTACAACTTATTTTGTAATGCTATCATAGTCACTTTATTGCGAAAACACAGAGACAGAAATGTGTTTTTCGTATATTTTTTATTCGTTTTTAAGCAATTTTTTGTCTTAATTTGCCTTTTCAAGTGGGGTAATTCATTTCTTTTTGTCCATTCATTTTGGACTAGTCTGTTTTGATAAATGTCGTTTTTTTGAATTTATTCGATTGATTTTCATTAAATTTAGTTGTTTTTTTTTATTTGATTCGCATGAGTTTTCGTTTTGTAGCCGTCTTTTTGTTTTTGACTTTATCCTTTCGCTTTGCGCAAGCACAAGAAACGAAAGATACATTGGCCTATTTCACGCCACAAAAATTGAATGCTATTTCCGATATCATCAATACCAGCAAATTGTATTTAGGAAAACCATACCGCTTCAAAAACGAAAAAGGAAATTTGATGGACTGCAGCGGATTTGTTGGCTATGTTTTTTCTCAGCACCAGATTGAATTGCCACGTTCGAGCAGAGCCATGGCTACAGTGGTTGAACACATCAAATTCGAAGATATTCAAAACGGCGATTTGCTCTTTTTCAAAGGTCGAAATATTTCGTCTTCCTCCGTTGGTCATGTAAGTTTAGTAGTAGAAAAATCAACTGACTATATCGAAATGATTCACAGCAGTAGAAGTGGAATTGTGGTGGATAAATACCCGAGTAAGTATTACAAGGATCGCTTTTTGTTCGCCGGCAGAGTTCCGGCTCTTTTTCCACACTATCAATCTTCCGACTCTACTGCACGAAGCATCGGCATGTTTATTCTAAACGATTCTCTCAAAACAGACAGCAGTTTTCTTCGTGAGAAAATAATTTTCGAGCATCAAAAAATCGACAGTGTCCCTATCCTAAAAATTGATGCATTGAAACCCAAAATAAACGACACGAAATAAGCGGTAATTCTAGTTCTAATCTGTCATTTTTTCAATCCATTCAAGGGCTTCAAACAATTTCT
>DMBV01000060.1 GCA_003445975.1 Bacteroidales bacterium | reverse complement strand
ATTTTATTGAAATTGTGAACGGGAAATACAGTTATGAATATCAAAAGAAATTCAAGCATTTTTTCAGAACCAATCCCCATCCATATTGTTTTAAAGAAGAGATATTCAATCATATACAGCAGCTTCAGCAGTCTTTAAACGCCAAAACGGAAAAACGCTTTTTTGTGCAACCGGAGATTCTCAATTTTCCTTTGCCAACAACATCCAAGGATTTGATGAAATTGCGAGGGAAGCCAACTTGCTTTAATTCCTATCGCGATCCGTTTTTCGATTTAAGCGTTTTAGGTTACGATGGCATCCATTTTGGTCAGAATTCAAAACGGCTTTATTATTTCAATCACCACAAATTGGTTTTGAGTGAATTGGTTTTTGACGAGTTTTCTCAACCTAGAGCAGACACCATTACATCCGCTTTTTCAGAATCTTTTCAAATAAATATGGACACAGCGAAAATGATGAACTTGGAGTTGTCGGACCACACGCAGTTGCTTTATTGTAATTCCGGTTTTAGAATTAGCGTAAAATTTTATTCCACCAAAAACGAACATCTGATGGAGTTGATGCGGGTTTTTGGCCAACAACAATTGGCGCTCAAAGAAAAAATTAACGCGCAATTTTTTCAAATGGTTTAATGTCCAAGTCCCTTTTTGGGAAAATAGTAAAATATTGATTTTTTTAAATTTGCGCAAACTAAAATTGAAACGATGGTCGAATTTCTAAGCAAACTCATCTTAAAACTCTCTGGTTGGAAAGAAAACGGGGCTTTCCCGGAAGGCAATAAATTTGTAGTAGTCGCTGCTCCACATACCACCGCGTGGGATTTTATTTGGGGACGACTTTATTACAACAGCATAGGAAAAAGCGTTAAATTCATGATTAAGGACAAACACATGAAATTTCCTTTTGGTCCCATTTTGAAATCGTTGGGTGCTATTACAGTGTATAGCAATACAAATTCCAACTATACTCAGCAAATGATAGCCGAGTTTTCCCAGCGCGATCAGTTCTTGTTGACTATCACTCCTGAAGGTACACGGCAACGTGTGAAACGCTGGAGACGAGGATTTTATTACATAGCCAAAGGAGCTCAAGTTCCCATTGTTCTTGGCTATCTTGATTACGAAAAGAAGACCTTGGGCACGATGGCGGTATTTTATCCCACCGATGAGGTGGAAGCAGATATGAAACGAATACAAGCCTACTATAAAAACGTCAAAGGAAAATATCCTGAGCTTTTTGCCGGGGAATAAACCAGATTTATTTCTCCCTTATATTCCCCTCTAAATTAATTATCTTTGCGCAAAATTCAGCGTACGATAGTGGCGCTTTTACTCAAAACAAATTCTTAGCGAATGGCATTAAAATGTGGAATTATTGGGCTGTCGAATATTGGAAAGACAACCATCTTTAACTGTGTTTCAAATACAAAAGCCGAAACATCCAGTTTCGCTTTTTCAACAAATAAATCCAATGTAGGAATGGTTAATGTAATCGATCCACGATTGCATAAAATTGATGAATTGATTAAATCACAAAAAATTATCACCGCAACGGTTGATTTAGTTGATATTCCCGGACTTACAAAAGGAGCAAGTCAAGGCGAAGGAGTTGGTAATAAATTCTTGGCCGATATTCAGCAAACCAATGCGCTCATTCATGTACTTCGTTGTTTTGATGATATCAATCTTCCTCATATCGAAGGATCGATTGATCCATTGCGCGACAAAGAGATAGTCGATTTTGAATTGCAGATTCGCGATTTGGATTTGGTTGAACGAAAAATACAAAGACTCGAAAAACTTGTTAAGATTGGTGATAAAAACGCAAAGCACGGCATTGATGTTCTGACAAAAATTAAGAATCATTTGGAAGATATGCGCAATGTGCGCGAAATGGAAATTTCGGAAGATGATAAAAAAACGTTTGTAAACGATATGTATCTTCTTACCGACAAACCAGTCATCTACGTTTGCAATGTGGACGATGCTTCTGCCGTAAATGGAAATAAATATGTAGATCAGCTCAAAGCTGGTTTAGATGGCGAAAATATGCAGCTCATCATTATTGCGGGCGCTTTGGAAGCAGAAATTGCCGAATTGGAAGATCCGGACGACCGATTGGTTTTTCTGGCCGACGCAGGATTGCAAGAACCGGGCGTAAACAAATTGGTAAGGCAAGCTTATAAATTATTGAATCTGCAGTCGTTTTTTACAGCCGGACCAAAAGAAATTCGGGCTTGGACTATCCGCAAAGGAATGAAAGCTCCGGAAGCTGCCGGTGTCATTCACAGCGATTTAGAACGTGGATTTATTCGCGCCGAAGTAATGCACTACGACGATTTCATCACTTTCAAAACCGAAGCAGCTTGCAGAGAGAAAGGAAAACTCTTTGTCGAAGGAAAGAATTATGAAGTCGCTGATGGCGATATTCTAAACATCCGTTTCAACGTTTAACCAGTCAATCAAGCCGCTACGGTTCTGATGTCAGGAAATAAAATTATTTCTTTTCTAAGATGATATAAACGGGCAAATGGTCGCTATATCCGCCCAGAAAGGTGTTTCCGGCAAAAGTTCTAAATGGAAGTCCTTTGTAGGTTCCTTCTGCATTTTTCAGAAATTCGGCATCGTACACATAGGCTCCCGAAAAGCTGAACGTTTTGCTCTTGGATTTCAATAATGCAGGCGAAAGCATAATTTGATCAAATAGATTCCATTTTCCACGATAGCCCAATGTTCCATAGCTGTCGGGTTTGTGTATCAAGGCATAAGGATTGAAAAAATACCCTTTTGCCAACAAACTTTTATCGCCACTGGCTTTGAAATGTTCACTCACACTTGCATTGTGCGGATCGTCGTTCAAATCGCCCATCACCATTATTTTTGCATTTGCATTCAAACTTAAAACAAAGTCAACAATCGAACGACTAAGATCGCCGGCAGCGTTTCTCAAAGGAATTGATTTTTCTTCGCCACCGCTGCGACTTGGCCAATGGTTGACCAGAAAATAAACTTGCTCACCTAACAATTTTCCGCCAACAAGCAATTGGTCGCGCGTGTAAAAGTCTAGTTTATTGGGCAAAGTCAAAGGAAAATGAAAACTGTTTTCTAGAGTAAAAAGATTTGCTTGGTAGATCAGTGCTACGTCAATGCCGCGTTTGTCGGGCGAATTGTAGTGAACCACTTGATAATTTCTGGCTTTTAAAAGAGGATGATTGATCAAATCAATGATCACTTCCTTGTTTTCTATTTCGCACAAACCAACAATGGCCAATCCTTCGGGTGTTTTGTCCGTAGCAATTCCCGAGATAGCCCGAGCCATATTGTCGAGTTTTTCGTAGTATTTTTTGGTATTCCATTTCTTCGCCGATTCGGGAGTAAATTCGATGTCATCGACTTCCGCTGTGTTGATGGTGTCGAATAAATTTTCCAAATTGTAAAAGCCAATACTTACCTTTTGAACCGATTGGGCTATCAATGAAGGTGAAAATAGAAGTAAAATCGCAATGATTTTGAATAGAGCTAATTTTTTTGTTGTGTTCATGATTCGTTGTTTAGAATGCAAATGTACAAATCCTCCAAGTACATGACAAAAAATCNNTGAAAAATTGTCATGTACTTAGATCTTTTCTATTTGAAGAATTCTAATCTCCGCCTTTCGGTGAAAGATTAGGCCGAGCGAGGAACTTTTTCATCTGCTATGTTTACAGACTTTATGCTTCGTTTAAGTGTATTACTTGCTTAAATGAAAAAGAAAAAAGCCGGACGATATCGTCTGACTTTTGTTAGGGCTGTATCTTATTTTGCGATGTTTATTTTAGTTCTTTCAACAATTCGGCAGCCAATTTCACATCTTCGGTAGAGCAGGAAAATGAGAAGCGGATGTGGTTTGCTCCACCCGGCCCAAAGACTTCGCCGGGAGCTGAGCCAACACCTAATTTCAAATATTCCATTGTCATATTCCAGCTTCTGTTTTCTATGATATCGGGTCTCCAACTGTCGGTTATCTTACACCATAAATAAAAAGTTCCTTCGGGCTTTACAGGAATTAAATGTTTGCAATTTAATGCGCCTTCGTAGATAGCATTTCTTCTAACAGTATATTCCGCAAGGCTTGTAGCGAAATATTCTTTTGGGGTTTCCAGCACAGCCGAAACGCCGCCCCACTGCGTTACACTGCTCACTCCATTGATTGTGCATCTTACAATTTTGGCCAGTTTTTTTAAGATCGGCTCATTCTGTGTGCATGCATATCCCAGGCGTATTCCCGACATGGCATAACTTTTCGAAAAAGAATAAACCGATATTATTTTATCGTAGTCAGACAAAAAACCGGGACTAATATGTTCTAATCCATCAAAAAGAATGTGTTCGTAGGCTTCATCCGAAATTAAATACAAATCGTGTTTTTGGCTAAAAGCAATCAGCTCATTCAGGTTTTTCAAACTCAGGATTTTTCCCGTTGGATTGTGAGGCGAATTAATGACAATGGCCTTAATATCGGAATCCGCATCAACCAATTTTTCTAATTCATCAAGATGAATGGGCGTATCTGAAAACGGATTGAACTGGTAGTAAACTGGTGTTCCGCCTACTTCGGTAACATTCTGTGCAGTTTCGGTCCAGGTGGGCGTTGGAACCAATATTTTATATCCTTTATTATCAACAATGGCATGAAATACAGCAAAAAGCGCATTCATGGCGCCATTTGTAATGATGACATTGCTGAAACTGTTTAGATGTAGTTTGTTCTCATTGATGGCTTTTTGGTAGATTGCTTTTCTTAATTCGGCAACTCCGGCACCGGCCGTATAATGAGTTTTGTTTTCTGATAAAGCCTTATTCATGGCAAGTTTCACATTGTTAGGAATATCAAATGACGGGTCGCCAGATTCCGTTCTTGCTATTTTTAATCCTTGAGCCTGCTGTTCGAGCAAATAATCCCGTATGGATACAATTCCCCCAACTTTCAATTTTTCAATTAGTTCTTTATCAGTCATTTTTATTATTATTTGAAATCGAAATACACATACAAAGGAAAGAAATATATACAATATAATTTCTTTAAATCTCAATCTGAATAAACATTTTAAAAATTGATTGAAAATCCAATTAAATTTACGCCTTTATCAAAACAGGGCTATATTTGTTTAACTAAGAATCATCGAACAATTTTAAAATGGTTCACATGATAAATAGATCATACTAAGAGAAATAAGACATGGAAAAAGAGATAAAGGATGGACGAATCCGCTCAAATATACAAATTGGGAGTGAAGTAGAGGTGGTGCAGAAACAAGACCAACGTTCCGGGGATTTAACGCAAGGCATAGTAAAGCGGATTCTTACCAAATCGCCCAATCATCATCGAGGAATAAAAGTGATGCTCGAATCGGGTGAAGTGGGTCGTGTTCAATCCGTTTTTGAATAGGTAACCTCATTTTAATCGATGGAAAGCTTTCACATTCAAAGTATTCAGAAAGACGATTTGCCTGCGCTTCAGCAAATCAGCCAATCTACTTTTTACGAGACTTTTGTAAACGATTGTGCGGCTGAAGACATGGCGTCATTTTTGAAAGAAGATTTTAGTTTGGATAAATTAGCTGCTGAATTCGAAAATCCGTTTTCACGATTTTACTTTGTAGAATCTAAAAGCGAAATCATTGGCTACCTAAAACTCAATCACGATCAAGCTCAAACAGAACAAAAACTCAATCGTGCGCTGGAAATTGAACGATTGTACGTTGTATCGGCCTTTCATGGCCAAAATATCGGAAAAATGCTCATGGAAAAAGCTTTACAGATTGCAAGGAAAGAAAATTTTCAATGGGTGTGGCTGGGCGTTTGGGAAAACAATGCCAGAGCTATTCGCTTTTATGAAAAATTCGGCTTTGCTATCTTCGATAGCCATATCTTTAAAGTGGGTTCCGATAACCAAACAGATGTGTTAATGCGTCTGAAATTGGAATAACAGACTCTATTTAATTCCTTTTTTGACTTGGGTTCGCCTTTGGCTGCGATTTATTCATTAAATTCGCTTCATAGAAACTGAATTTTTAAATTTGGTTGATAATCGAATGAATATGAGTTCAATCGCAAATGTGGAAAAATCTACACAAGAGAATAACAAATTGAAAGTTCCCGCCCGGCAAGTCTTATCTAGTTTCGTTTATTTAAGTGTAAATCGCTTTCTTTTGTTCGTTTTCTTATCGGCATTCATTTTCGTTGTGGAAAGTACAAATGCGCAAGATTCACTTCGTTTCAATGGTCAGGTTTCTTCGTGGACACAATTAAATTCCAATGCTGATTTGCCCTGGTTGAGCGGTGCAAGGTATATTCCGAAATTGACCTATCAACATAAATTCAAGCATGAAATGAATTTCGATGTGGAAGTTTCGGCTGATATTTATGGACATGCCGGATTCAATCTTACGGATTCGAGTCATTTTGATGGCCAAATAAATCCATATCGTCTGTGGGCGCGCTTTTCTTCCAATCAATTTGAATTGAGAGTTGGTTTACAGAAAATAAATTTTGGTTCAGCTTCCATTTTGCGCCCTTTGATGTGGTTTGATCAGATGGATTCACGTGATCCGTTAAAACTAACCAAGGGTGTTTATGGCCTTTTGGGTCGTTATTATTTTTTAAACAATTCCAATGTTTGGCTTTGGGTTTTGTATGGAAATACAGAACTTAAATCGTGGGAAACTGCCCGAACAAATCAAGATTTTCCAGAGATTGGTGGAAGATTTCAGTTGCCAACAGCCAAAGGGGAATCGGCTTTTTCTTATCATTTTAGATATGCCGATATGCAATCAAATTTCCCCTCTTTCGTCGGAATGAACAAAGTAGCGGAAAATCGTTTTGCTTTGGATGGAAGGTGGGACTTGGGAATTGGACTGTGGACGGAAGCCGTTTGGATAAACAAAAATAGAAATGTGGGCATTTTTACCAATCAAGAAATGGTAAATATTGGCATCGATTATACGTTTGGTGTCGGCAACGGAATTTATTTTGTTGTCGAACAACTTCTTGTTGCCAATGACGAAAAACCTTTCAAATTCGAAAACAAAACTCTGTTTTCTGCTGCTTCGCTTTCCTATCCCATTGGGATGTTCGACAACCTGCAAGCAATAGCCTATCACGACTGGACAAACAATAAAACCTATCATTTCATCAACTGGAATCGGAAGTTTACTCGTTTTTCGTTCATTCTGATGGCCTATTTCAATCCAAAACTTAGTCAGTTACCTATGCAATCCCTTTCAAGCAATTCTTTCGTAGGAAATGGCATTCAATTTATGTTTGTTTACGATTATTAATATTTTAGAAAGCTTTATTATTCAAAAAAATAGGAGAATAAAATAAGAAAATGGAAAATCATTCAATTATTCAGATCCAAAACCTCACCAAGATTTTTCCAATGGGAAAATCGGATTTTACGGCACTCAACAATGTTACGCTCGCTTTTCAGCAGGGCGAGTTTGCCGGATTGATTGGTCCAAGTGGCTCGGGAAAGACTACGCTTCTCAATATCATTGGATCGCTCGATACGCCAACAAAAGGGACAGTAGAAATTTTGGGTCATTCGATCGGGAATTTATCGGCAAAACAAGCTGCCAACTTGCGCAAAGAAAAACTGGGATTTATTTTTCAGAGTTACAATTTATTGGCCGTTCACACAGTTTATGAAAACGTTGAATTTCCTTTGTTGTTGTTGAAACTGAATGCTACCCTGCGCAAAAAAATGATTTTGGAAGCCTTGGAATGGGTTGGATTGACCGACAAAGTGGATTCAAAACCGCCTCAATTGTCTGGTGGCGAATGCCAGCGTGTGGCCATTGCCAGAGCAATGGTAAAAAAACCTGTAATGGTTTTGGCCGACGAACCAACTGCAAATCTTGACGCCGCAAACTCGCATCACATTCTGCAGACCATGTTGAAATTAAATCAAGAACTTAAAACAACATTTCTTTTTGCTACGCATGATGAAAAGGTGATCAATTATTTAAAAAGAAGAATTTATCTCATTGATGGCAAGATTGATAAGGATATTCTTGTAGATCATTGATTTGTCTATGTATAGCTGTTCAATTTTACATCGATCGAAAAAATAAATTAAGATGAAAAAACTAGGATTGAAAAATCAACAAGCGGAATGAATATATTCTCCATGGCCATTCTGCCAAAGGAATCCCTTCGGGACATTTTTCAATCAAAAAACAAAATATACACATGAAAATAGCCATCAAACTTGCCTACAGAAACTTGCTCGGTGCCGGCCTAAGAACTTGGCTCAATGTCGTTGTCTTGTCGTTTACTTTTGTTGTGATTATTTGGATGAAAGGCATTATGGTGGGCTGGGATTACCAAGCAAAAACCGACACTTCAAATTGGCAAATTGGCGGTGGACAATATTGGCATCAACAATACGATCCGTTCGATCCTTTCACTTTTTCCGAAAGTCATGCCCAAATTCCTGAAACATTCAATGAAAATATAGCCAATGGAGATCTTGAACCATCTTTAATTGTAGCCGGCAATATTTATCCTCAAGGTCGAATGCAATCCATTGCTATCATCGGAATAAATCCAAAGCAAAATGTGCTGCTATTGCCCACACAAAAACTCGATACCTTTATAAATGCCATTCCAGCCATAATTGGACTTAGCACGGCCAAAAATCTAAAATTAAAAAAAGGAGATTTTACTACCATTCGCTGGCGCGATTCAAAAGGAATGTTCGATGCCAGTGAAATATGTATTGTAGATCTGTTTTCTTGCAATGTTCCTGCCGTGGAAGCCGGGAAAATTTATATTCCATTGGCGGTTTTGCAAAAAATGACAGGAATGGAAAACGAAGCCACTATTCTTACCTTTAGAAAGAATAAAATGGACCAACAAAAAGTGGATGATTGGGTTTTGAAAACCAATGAAGACCTCACGAAGTCCATCGATGAAATGATTAAAACAAAAACTTTTGGTCAATCTGTATTCTACGGTATATTGCTGTTGTTATCTATGCTGGCCATTTACGATACGCAGGTTCTTTCCATTTTTCGAAGACAAAAGGAAATTGGAACTTACATTGCGCTGGGTTATACGCGAACACAGGTGATCGGTTTATTTACTGTAGAAGGAGCGATGTACTCCATTCTTGCAGCTCTAGTCTCTGCCGTTTATGGAATTCCTTTTTTGATGTGGCAGGCCAAAGTAGGATGGACTTTGCCAGTCGATGCAAGCGAATTTGGTATGGCCATGGCACAAACCCTTTATCCGGTTTATAGCGCATTGCTTGTAATTTCGACAGTTCTTTTTGTTGTTTTGATTACGACTGTGGTGAGTTATTGGCCTTCACGAAAAATTGGAAAAATGAATCCAACAGAAGCTTTAAGAGGGAAAATTCAATGATAAAATTTTTAATAAAAGGCTTGCTGCGCGATAAAAGCCGAAGCCGTTCGCCAATCATTATTGTTGCCATAGGTGTGATGCTCACTGTTTTTATTCATTCGTATATCAATGGATTTATGGGCGATGCCATTGAATTAAATGCCCGGTTTTCCAGTGGACACTTAAAAGTGATGACCAAAGCCTATGCTGATAATAGCAGCCAGATTCCCAATGATTTAGCCTTGCTAAACGTAACTGATTTGCTCGAAAAATTGAATCTTCAATATCCGACGCTGAAATGGGTTTCTAGGATTCAGTTTGGCGGTTTGGTAGATTCGCCCGACAAATTTGGGAATACACTTTTTCAGGGACCTGCCATGGGAATGGCCATGGACTTTTTGAGCGGGAAAAGCGGAGAAAATGAGCGATTGAGAATCGAAAAAACAATTGTGAGAGGAACTCTGATCCAAGCTCCCGGAGAAGCACTGATAAGTGAAAATTTTGCCAAAAAATTGCAGGTCGATCCGGGCGATACGATTACCTTCATTGGTTCCACTATGAATGGCAGCATGAGCATGTTTAATTTTAAAATTGCTGGAACTGTATTGTTTGGTGCCGAAGCAATCGATAGAGGAACACTTTTGATCGATATTCAAGATGCTCAACGCGCATTGGATATGGAAAATGCTGCTGGCGAAATTGTCGGCTTTTTCACAGACGGATTTTACGACGATGAGTTGGCTATCGCAATGGCTCAAGATTTTAACACGCATTTTTACGATGAAACCAACGAATTTTCTCCGCTGATGAAAAGCCTGAGCCAACAAGGCAATATGGGACAATATGTTGAAATGTCGAAAGTGTGGAGCACCTATATTTCTATGATTTTTGTCATGGCAATGGCAATTGTGCTTTGGAATGCCGGTTTGCTGGGCGGTTTAAGAAGATATGGAGAATTTGGAATTCGGTTGGCGATGGGTGAAGAAAAATTGCATGTCTATGGAACACTCATTTACGAAGCCATCTTTATCGGATTGATTGGAACAATTATTGGGACAGCCGTCGGACTTTTCTTGGCGTTCTTGTTGCAAACCTATGGAATCGATATTAGTGGAATGATGGAAGGCGCCGCCATTATGTTGCCCTCCGTTATCAGGGCCAAAATTACTGTAGCCGATTTTTATTTGGGATTTATCCCCGGTTTATTATCTACTGTTTTGGGTGCTGCACTCGCCGGAATAGGAATTTTTAAACGAAAAACAGCTCAACTTTTCAAAGAATTGGAAACTTAATTATTTATCAAATCCATATGAAAACAATCATCACACTACTGCTAATTCTTGCTTCTCTAATCGGTTTCGGACAATCAACTGCTGACGAAATTTTGAAAAAGGTGGATCAAAATATGAGCTCCGAAAACAGAGTTTTTGAATCGGAAATGACTATTCAAGCTAAACGAAACAGTCGGACAATTCGGTCGAAAAGTTTTTCGATTGGGAATAAAAAATCCTACACAGAATACCTTTCTCCTGCTCGAGAGCTTGGAACAAAAATGCTGAAATTAGAAAATCAACTTTGGATTTATTCTCCTTCAACCGATCGGATTATTCAGATTTCCGGCCACATGCTTCGTCAATCGGTGATGGGTTCAGATCTATCTTACGAGGATATGATGGACGACCGCAAATTGAGCGATGTATATGCGGCAGTCATCATTGGGACCGAAATTTATGAAAATAGAAATGCCAAAATATTGGAATTGACCGCAAAGACAGATGATGTGGCTTATTTCAGAAGAAAAATTTGGATCGACAACGAACGTTTTGTTCCACTCAAAGAAGAACTATATGCAAAGAGTGGACAACTGCTCAAACAATCTACGATGAGTGAGGTAATTAAAATCCAAGGAAGGTGGTTTCCTACAAAAGTTGTGTACAAAGATATGCTCAGGCAAGGGGATGGGACTATTTTCAAAATCACTAAAATTAGTTTCAATCAAGAAATTCCGGAATATCTTTTTACGAAAGCAGCTTTGAAGCAATAGAAGAAAAATCTATGATCAGATTCTCAAGCAAAAAAACATCTTCAAACGAATTTAATTTCTACAATTTTTTTTAATTTTGATTATGCATATTAGAACTAAAGCCCCTTTTCAGTCTTCGCTTTCTACTATTTCATTCTTTTTTTTAATTCTAACGTATTTAATTTCTTCTCTTTCGTTTGGACAAGTGACTTATTCCAAGCCAGTTAATTATGAAGATAGTCTTGCTTTAGCTAAAGAATTACGCGCTCAAGGTCTGGACCTCATTGAGACGATGAATTATCGAGAATCGGAGACCGTTCTACTCAAAGCGTATGAAATTGTTAAGCAATTGAAAAATCCGAAATTGATGGGTAATATTGGAAATAATCTGGCCGAATGTTACAGCATGACCGGAAGACATCAAAAGGCTGAAGACATTTATTTTGAAGCGTTTGATTTGTTTAGCTCTATAAACGACACGGCTGCGATGGCCGGAATTCTGATTAACTTGGGCGATGAGTATGCTAAAATCGGAAAGCTGAAAATGGCCATTGAAACAGAACTTAAAGCAATCCGGCTTAAAGAACTCAACAACGATTCTCGGAAACTCGCTTTTTATTATCAAAAATTGGGAGAATTGTTTTGCGAAATAGACCATGTAAAATGGGAAGAATATGCGATGAAAGCCCTTGCTTTAAGCCGTAATCCGGAAAATACAACTTGGTACGCGACCATTGCTATTTATAATGACCTGGGAGCCATTTGGAGTAAAAAAGGAAACTACAAGCTCGCAGAAATGTATTACGATACCATGTATTCTTTGAGCAAAGAAGCCGAATACCGAAAAGGAATTGCCACCGCAAATTCAGAAAGAGCTTTGATGCTTCATGAACAAGGAAGGTATGAAGAAGCGCTCCCCTTAATTTCAGAAGCATTGGAAGCAATTCAAGATACCGATGACAAATACAATATTGTTTACAAATCTACGCTAAAAGCCATGGTGCTTCTGAAATTGAATAAACCGCAGGAAGCCATAAAATTGTTGCAGCCAGCCATTAAAATGGCGCATGATGCCCATCTTTTGGCCGAAGAAATGAATGCGGTAAAATATTTGTCGGAGGCATATCATGCAAACGGACAATGGAAATACGCCTTTGAATTTCATAAAAAATACACACTTCTTAAAGATTCCTTAGCGAGTGTTGAAATAAAAAATGCCCTTTACGATTTAAATGCCAGATTTGAAACGGAGAAAAAACAACAAACAATTGATAACCTTACCGAATTGAATCGGATGCATAGCAAACGAACACGTTTGTTAGTCGGCCTTTTAAGTGCTTCTGTCTTGATCTTGTTTCTGCTTGGACTTATTGTGAGTCTGCGAAACAGAACGATAAAACAAAATCGTACGCTTTTTGAAAAGGAACAGAAGATAATGAAACTGGAACATACCCGACTTTCGGATGAAATTGATTTCAAATCGCGCGAACTGGCTGCTTCTACTGTTCATTTAATCAATAAAAATGAAGTATTGAACGATTTAAAAAAGCAACTTTCTACGAATACTGATTCATCAAATCTCAAACAAGTTTTTCGGACAATTGATCAAAATATAAATTTAGACAAGGATTGGCAAAATTTTAGCCGTCATTTCGAAGAAATCCATCCCAATTTTTTTCATCGCTTAAAAGCAAGATTTCCCGGATTAACGCCAAACGAGGAGCGATTGTGTGCCTATTTACGCATCAATCTGAATTCCAAAGAACTTTCGCTTATGCTGAATATCACTGCCTCGGCAGTGGACAAAAGCAGAAACAGATTGCGTAAAAAATTGGAAATATTGCCCACTGTAAACCTGAACGATTTCATTTCAAAGATTTAATAAATCAGACGGATTTGAAGTAATGAAACATCCACGACCAAATAATTTTGACACACAGGAAGATGATTATTGTGGATGTTCTGCCGAAGGCATCCCTTTGGGACATCTGACCTAAACATAAAATTATAAACAGATGAAACAAAACGCGCTAAGCCTGCTTATTTAGCACAAATCATATTTTTTTCAAATGTCATAGTGTTGTCATAGCCGAAAATTTGGCTTAAAGAATGACTTATTTCATCTTTGTTGAAAATTCTGAGCAATGCGTTTGAATGCATTTTATAAAGCAGTATTGTTTTCGTCGCCATTAATGGGATTTATTTTCTTATTCTGTGCAGTTTCTTGTACCAAAAATGATTCCGCTTTTCAAACTGCTTATGGCCTTTATCGAGGTAAGATAGATCAATATAAAGAACAGAATTTTATTGAACGGAAAGTGTATTTAAACAAAGAAAAGCAGTTGATTGCAGTCGTTTCGAGCATTTCGACTATTTCAGAAATGGCCGGATTTCGAGATTCGACACTTAAAACAATTTACGATTTCTGTACAGCCGATTCCGTTTTTAGTTTCGATGCTTCAGATAGCTCGCTTTTTGCTTTCTCCTTGCGCGACTTGCAATATATCCATTCGCAGTCGTTTCCAATGACCTCTTTCTGGCTTTTCCGATATCTACAAAAAAAGAAAGGATTCCGAATGAATGCACAGCTAATCGATACCCTTTGGATTGCAGGAAAAAAATGCAGGAAAATCGAAAATGAACAATTTGCTTTTTGGGTTTTCAAAAACCAACCCATGGCTATCCAATCCAAATCCAAAACGATTCGGCAAAACGAAGAAGCAATACGCTTTGTAACAGATACTGTATTGCCTCAAAAAATTTTCCAAATGCCAAGTGGCTTTTCAAAAATGTTGGATACGCCATTAATTTCCGAATACTAAAATCAGATTATCAAAAATATTTAAAATGTATAACTAAATAGCAAGAAAATGAAAAAACGCATCTTATTACACTTATTTATCGCAATGAGCGCAATTGTATTTGGTCAGGGAAATAGAATCCAAGATCAGAATCTTTTCGATGTAAAATCGGGGATGATTGAATACAAAATTGATGGAAAAACCAAAGGAACAAAAATACTCTGGTGGGACGATTTTGGTCGCCTACAATACGAACAAACGACTACTTCCACAAAGCTGATGGGAATCACTACCAAAGACGACAAACTTGTTGTTCGCACTAAAGAATGGCTCTACCAAATCAATCTACTTGAAAAAACGGGAACCAAAATGAAGATTGATAAAATGATGGAAATACCCGAAACAATTGATGCTTCCATGAACGATCAACAATTAAAACAATTGGGCGAAGATATAATGGAAGGTTTTGATGCCAAAGAACTTAGCACAGAAGTCATACTGGGTCGCAGCTGTCAAGTGATGGAAGTTGGAAAGCTGAACTCAAAACATTGGAGCTATAAAAAAATTCCGCTGAAAATGGAAATAAATATGGGTGGCTTTTTGGGGATAAGTATCGAAGAAGCAATCAAATTTGAGGAGAATATTTCCATTCCTGCCAGCCAATTTACTGTCCCCAACGGGATAGAAATCATCGATATGAGCGATTTTATGAATTTTGGGGAAATAAATAGTAACGGACAATAAATTAATTATTCACACTAATACCTATCAAATGAAAAAAATTCTACTTCTTTTAATTGCCATCGTTTTCACTTTTGGAAGTGCACTGAGCCAGGTTGCTAGAACCGTGCATTGCACAAATGCTGGAAGTTTGCGAACATTGCTTACCGCAGACGAGTTTAATACGGTAACAAATCTGACCGTTACCGGACAAATTGATTCGCGCGATTTTACGGTTTTTGTAGATATGTCGGCCACAAATGCCTTGCGCATACTGAATTTAAGTGAGGTAAGCGTAGTACAATATACTTCTGTTTATGGAACCATCTATCCGGCTAACACGCTTGGCGAAAACGCCTTTAGAAATTCATTTTTAGATACTATTCAATTACCTAATAGTGTAACGAAAATTTCAAGAGATGTATTTTCTAATCTATCAAGTTTAAAAAGTGTTGAGTTGCCCACAAGTTTAATATCTATTGGTGAAACTGCCTTTATTGGTTGTTCCAGTCTTAGTGCAATTTCTCTTCCAAACAGTTTGCAAACAATTGGAAAATACGCTTTTGCGAACTGTATCGGTTTGACAGAAGTGAGTATTCCTGAACAAACGGCTAAAATTTGGGGCGGTGCATTCAGCGGCTGTACGAATCTCGCCACTATAAATGTGGTAACATCGAATGCAAATTTTGTGTCGGTTGATGGCGTTTTGTTTAGCAAAGATAACAGCATACTCTATGCATATCCTCGTGGAAGAAGCGGTAGTTATACCTTTCCAACAAATCTCCAGCAAATTGCCGATAGTGCTTTTATAGAATCTGCAAATTTAAGCGGCTCCTTAAATTTTCCGGCTACATTGAAAATAATTGGAACAAATGCATTCAGCAATTGCTCCAATATAAATGGAACTATTTCTCTACCCGAAGGATTGTTGGAAATTGGACAAAATGCTTTCAATAATTGTAGCCTTTTGGCTGGCGATTTACGGATCCCTTCTACGCTAAACAAATTTGGCGTTGGCGCTTTTTCGGGCTGTTCAAGCCTCAGCAGCCTCGATTTTAAAGCGCCCATTGAAACAATTCCAGAATATGCTTTTTACAATTGTAGGGCTATTTCCAACAAAATTACATTGCCTATCGGTTTAAAAGTAATCGATAAATTTGCTTTTTCGGGTTGCAACAGTATTTCGGGACTTGATTTGCCATCTAGTTTAAACGAGATTCGCGATTTTGCTTTTTATCATTTAAACACAATTACTCAATTGAGTATCCCTGCAAATGTGCACACAGTGAGTTCATCGGCATTTGCCTCGGCATACAGTTTAACTAAACTGATTCTTCCTAATAATCCTAATTTGGGTTTGTATGAATATGCTTTTTCTGACTGTCGCGCTTTACAAACAATTGAAGCACATGCAGATCAACCGTCATTTATCTTGACCAATACATTTAACGATGTGAATAAAACAACATGTGTCGTCTATGTTCCTGCTGGCAAAGTTTCCACTTATCGCAGTTACAATAATTGGAATGTTTTTGTAAACATTTTGGAATACGACAATGGTTTTGTCCCAAATCTTACATGGTCTTATCCAAGTCAAAATAAACTAGGTTTCTCCAGATTTGCCGATATGATACTTAATTTCAACGAAAGTGTCAGGGTTAAAAAATCAATTCTGATAGTAAATGCTGCCACCAATGCCGTTATAAAAACCATTACACCCGACGAGTTTATGGTAAAAGATTCTGTGCTTCGATTTGATATGGAAGGTTATTTAGAAGTGGCAACCACTTATACGCTTAAAATTCCGCAAGCTTTTGTGGAAGATGGTTTCGCGAATGCGTGGCCAGCGGCCGACTACGATTTAACCTTCACCACAGCCGCAAAACGTGGCGAAATAGATATGCGTTTTGCCAGTGAAGGAAACATTATTGATCCAGATTTAATGCACTATTTCAATCGAGAAGATGGCAAATGGACTACCACCCGTATTTTTGACGAATCAGGCATAATAAAATGGCAGGGGTATTTTTCTTTTACGATGTTTGGAATTCCAATCCGTTGGTATGGCGATGTTGTTCCTACTGATTATATCAACAATTACCCGAATGTAGGCGAAGAAGACAGTCCGATAAATAATCTTCTTTGGATGACACGAAACGATAAAGTGGTTGTGGATTTATCAAAGATTGATAATGTAGTAACAAATATTACATCAGCTGTTTACGACAATAATTGCGAAGTGGAATTGCGTTACTATTACGGTTCTAATTATTACAAACAAAATGCAACAAACACCATTCCTGAAGATTATCAGAAAATTCATTTTGAAAACGCTAATTCCACAAAATTAGACTCCATTGTATATTCAAGTTTGGAAGGAAATGTAAGGCGTATTTTAATCGAATTAATCGATTTGGATATTCCGTTAGTGGAATTAGGAGCAAACCGAACCATTTGCGAAGGCGATTCAATTCGATTGGATGGCGGAATGACTCCCGGAGCCATGTACACATGGAGCACCGGCGAACGAACCAAAAGCATTTGGGTAAAAACTTCCGGCGATTATTCTTTGACCGTGAAAAATACGTTAGGTGAAAGATCGGACAATGTTACTGTAACGGTAAAACCACAAATTCATTTAAATCTTCCCGATACACTTCAGGTCTGTGTTGGCGAAAAATTGATTTTATCTGCAGGAACCGAAACAAATTATATTTATTTCTGGAATCCGACTGGCGAAACAACACCATCTATTGAAGCAACACAAAATGGATTGTACGAAGTGTTGGTAAATAATGGCGGATGTTATGCAGCCGATTCGGTGCGTGTCATCTTTCAAGGCGCCAGCCTAAATGCTTTTTATTTGCAGGGAGGAATTGCTGCTTATGACGATGTTTACGCTGAGCTTTATAAGAAAAACTTAAATGGCAATTTCGAACTTCTGCGTGCGGATACGATGCCCCAATTTGTGCGCTTCGATTCTTTATCGTCTGGCGATTACATACTGAAAGCACATTTTGCTCAATACAGTTTTGTGGGTGAAAATCCCTATTTAGATACATATCATGATGGAGAAATATTTTGGGAAAATGTGGATCCATTTCATCTAACGTGCGTTTCCGATACCACTATTAGTTTTTTATTGGCTTCAAAACCAACTTCTTATAATTTTAATGGAACCGCTTCTATTTCTGGGATTTTGACTCCTTATGTACACTTAAAAGAATCTTTGAATGGTAAAAATGCGGTTGAGGAGGATTATACAGATGCAAAAGCGGTCTTATACGATGCTGACAACAATCACATCGCAACTGCCGATATTGACAGTAATGAAAATTATATTTTTTCGAATTTGCCTGCAGCCAATTATAAAGTTGGGATTGAACGAACTGGATTTACCTTGGAAAGCAAACGCTCCATCACTTTGTCAGGCGGACAGAGTTATTCGGCTGCTCATTTTACTATAAATCAGACCGATTTTACTATCAGCCCGGGAATCAATTCAGGGCTCGAACCCATAGATGGATCAAGAATACTCGAAATGAGTGTATATCCAAATCCCATCGAAAGTATTGCTAATGTGCATATTAATCTTAAAAATGCAAATAAACTTAGCATTCGTCTAGTTGATATTTTGGGAAAAACTGTTCAGACAGAAGAATTTTACCTTCATGCAGGAGCCAATATTCTTAAAATCCCTATTCATCAAAAGGTAGGGATTTATTTCTTGAAACTGGAAAGTGCCGAGGGAATGGCCACAAAACGCATCATCATTCAATAAATCTTCTTTGATTAACGCAGAAAGCGAACATTCCATTTTTTGGAAGTTCGCTTTCTGATTTTAAGTCTGACATTGTTTTCGATTCGTTTACTTTATTTTTTCAACATCAAAGAATATATCAACAAAAGCGCCACCACGAATGCCAAATTATAATTCGGCTGTTAAAAATGGCTTTTTCATCCAAAGAAAGCTTTTAAAAGGGAATCTTCTTCGATATTTAAATTGCTAAAAAGTGACTGCTGCGAATTATACTTTAGTCTGATTGACTCGGATTCGTGGGCTGTATCGCGGAAGATGGATTGAAGCAGCATATTTTCATCTGCCGAAAGTGATTCAAAATGGATGATTTCAATTCGGCCATTCTTTACCTCGATTTTAAAAGTCAGTGGACTGGTGTTTCTTTCTATTCGAGCGGAAAAGGTATAGGGCGGTGAATAGCCATAATTCCATTCCCAGCTTTTGTATTTTTTATCGGCCAAAAGCCAAATGGCCTCCAATTCGTCGGAAGTAAATTCTCTTTGTTTAGTGTCGGGAAATGCGTGAGAAATATGATGGATAATGCAATTTTGAAATTCAAGAATATCCATTTTTTCGTCTAAATGACTTTGGATATTCGTTACCGAGCTTTTATTTGACTTCACCGCTTTGTCGGCAAAATTCCCGGATTCCGAATTGATACTTTCTTCCAAAGCATTCAGTGCCGATGAAAACAACAAAGTACCATGATGAAGAACGGTGTTTTTATAAACATGCGAAGCGTTGCCCGAAAATTTCTTTCCTTCTATTTTTAAATCACTTTTTCCCTCCAAACGGGCATCTACACCAATATTTTGAAGCGCCTCCAAAATAGGCAAACTGTATTTTCTGAAATTAACTAAGCTTTCTTTTGGGCCAAAGTCGATAAAACTGTAATTCAGATTTCCTAAATCGTGGTAAACTGTTCCACCACCCGAAATGCGCCGAATGACTGGAATATTGTTCTTTTGCAAAAAATCGAGATTTATTTCTTTCAGTGCATTTTGATGTTTGCCCACCACTACAGAAGGCGTATTTTGCCAAAGCATAAACATTGGCTCTTGCGCATTTCGGACCAAATATTCTTCGGCTGCCAAGTTAAAATACGGATCTGTTTGTGGTCTGTTTAGAATGATCATTTGGTAAATTTATTCAATATTTTTAAAATAAGCGCGTCGAAATAAATGGTTTAAAATTTTTGCCACATTTTGGTTTTTCTTGCCCGAAAAAACATAATTTTGCATATCTCTGTTTTTAGAGTTTAATGTATTGATTAATTGATATTTAAATTATAAAATATGGCATTTAATTTACGGAATCGGAATTTTTTAAAGCTTTTGGATTTCAGTCCGAAAGAAATTAAATTTTTACTCGACTTGGCTGTCGATCTAAAAAAAGCAAAATATGCTGGCACCGAAGTTCAGCGTTTAAAAGGAAAAAACATCGCCTTGATCTTCGAAAAAGCGTCCACGCGCACTCGCTGTGCATTTGAGGTAGCAGTGCATGATCAAGGGGGAAATGTAACTTATTTGGGACCATCGGGTTCGCAAATTGGAAGTAAAGAATCGATGAAAGATACTGCTCGCGTTTTAGGTCGTATGTACGATGGGATCGAATATCGTGGTTATGCTCAATCCATTGTTGAAGAACTTGGTGCTTATGCTGGCGTGCCCGTATGGAACGGACTGACCAACGAATTTCATCCAACTCAAATCTTAGCCGATTTTATGACAATGATGGAGCATTCCGACAAACCTCTGCATCAAATTTCGTTTGCCTATTTGGGCGATGCACGAAACAATATGGGGAATTCGCTTCTAATTGGTGCCGCGAAAATGGGAATGGATTTTCGCGCCGTAGCTCCAAAAGAAGTGCAGCCTAGCGACGAGTTAGTGGCAAAAGCCATGGAAATTGCCAAAGAAACAGGCGCAAAAATCACCATTACCGATAAAGTAGCCGATGGCGTGAAAGGCTGCGATTTTCTCTATACCGATGTGTGGGTTTCGATGGGCGAACCGGATGAGGTTTGGCAACAAAGAATAGAGTTGCTTACTCCTTATCAAATTAATGCAAAAACAATGGCGCTTACCCAAAATCCAAAGGCGAAATTTATGCATTGTTTACCGGCTTTCCACAACAGAGAAACTAAAGTGGGAGAAGAAATATTTAAGAAATTCGGTTTGGATGGAATGGAAGTAACCGAAGACGTTTTTGAATCGGAAGCATCCATCGTATTTGATGAAGCCGAAAATAGATTGCACACAATCAAAGCCATTATGGTGGCTACTCTGGGTGCATAATTTATCATGATATTGAATTAAAAAGGCCGGTATTTCCGGCCTTTTTAGTTCATAATTAATTGAAACAGCTCCCGCCTCTCATTATTTCCAGACGGATTTTTAAACACCTCCAAGGCTTTTGAGTAAGCAAGAAGGTTTTGAATAATTTGCTTGTTAGGTTCAAGATTACTGAATCCTTGTTCAGTTTTCAACTTATTATTCAAAAAATTTTCAAGAGTAGAATTTCTGGGCATAGGCCATTATTAGGTTAGTAATACCTGATAAACGAGCCTTTTTAGAACTTATTGCTCTGAATAAAAAATTAATATGAGTGAGTCAACGAAATAGTATTCTCCTCAACAAGCCGTCTGATATTCAATATAGCGTAGCGCATTCGTCCCAAAGCCGTGTTGATAGAAACATTGGTTTCTTCTGCAATTTCTTTAAAACTCATCCCAACATAATGCCTTAGAATCAAAACTTCTTTTTGCTCGGCAGGAAGATATTCAATCAAAGTTTTTAAATCTTGATGAATCTGCTCAACAATCATCACATCTTCAATTGATTCGGTATAAAGATTGAGAGTTTCAAAAACGTCTTTTTCATTGTGACTTTCTTTAATCGGAAATCGTTTTTTCTTCCTAAAATAATCAATCACCAAATTGTGGGCAATTCGCATTACCCAATGTACAAATTTCCCTTCTTCATTGTATGCGCCCGATTTAAGCGTATTGATCACCTTAATAAAAGTGTCTTGAAAAATATCATCCGCTACAGCTTGGTTTTTTACAACGTTGAAAATGTAAGAATAAACACGGCGTTTATGCTTGTTGATAATGATTTCGAGTGAAATTTCATTTCCAGATAGATACCTTTTAATGAGCTCTTTATCATCTAAATGATCAGCTTTCATTTTGCCTCCTTTTTTAAATAAGAAAAGAGTAAAAGTCTATATCGATAAGGCGGTTTTTAATGAATACGTTTTCTCTTTCGAGCGATTTGAGAGCAAATTAAGTGAAAAAAACATTCTAAAGCAAATATAATCCTTAATTTTGCAGGCTTTAAATTTTCGGTTTAAAAATAATCATGACAAACGATCCACTACACGGCCTTGATCCTAAGAAATATATCTTAATCAAAGATGCCCATATTCATAATCTTAAACACATCGATCTGGCCATTCCGCGCAATAAGTTTGTTGTGATGACCGGTTTGTCGGGCTCCGGGAAATCTTCTTTGGCTTTTGATACCTTGTTTGCCGAAGGCCAAAGGCGATATGTTGAAAGCCTCAGCTCATACGCTCGCCAATTTTTGGGCCGAATGGATAAGCCGGAAGTGGAATACATCAAAGGAATCTCGCCAGCCATTGCCATCGAACAAAAAGTAATCAGCCGAAATCCCCGATCAACAGTTGGTACCAGCACCGAAATTTATGAATATTTCAAATTGCTTTTTGCCCGAATAGGAAAAACCTATTCACCTGTTTCCGGACAATTGGTGAAAAGACATAGTATAAAGGACGTGCTCGATTTCGTACTCAAAATTCCTGTTGGTACACGATTTCTAATTCTGACCTCCTTGAGCTTAAAAAATGGCAGAACATTGAACGAACAATTGCAGATATTGGTTCAGCAAGGATTTAATCGAGTGAAACTGAACGGAAATGTACTCAAAATTGAAGAAGCTATCAGTAATCAGGCTCATTTCAAGAATTTTACCACTTTCGATTTGGTGGTTGATAGATTAAATGTTGAGCAATCGGACGATTTTATGAGCCGCGTTTCTGATTCTGTTCAAACTGCTTTTTATGAAGGTCATGGAAATTGCTCCATTTTGGTTTATTTGGAAGATGAAACAGAAGAAGTACATTCATTTTCCAATTTGTTTGAGAAAGATGGAATGAGCTTTGAAGAGCCAACAACCAATTTATTCGCCTTCAACAATCCCTTTGGCGCATGCAAAAAATGTGATGGATTTGGGACTGTGATTGGAATAGACCCTGACATGGTAATCCCAAACAAATCACTTTCGGTCTATCAAGAAGCAATTGCTCCTTGGAAAGGCGAAAAAATGGGCGAGTGGCGAACACAACTCATCATGAAAGCCGAAAAATTTAATTTCCCAATTCATAAACCGATTTCCGAATTGAGTAAAGAACAATACCAATTGCTCTGGCAAGGAAACAAATATTTTGAAGGTTTGGATGCTTTCTTTCAGCAAGTGGAAGAGCAGTCCTACAAAATCCAATACCGCGTTATGATGTCGCGTTATCGTGGAAAAACGATTTGTCCGGATTGTGAAGGAACACGGTTAAGAAAAGATGCCAGCTATGTTAAAGTTGGAGGGAAAAGCATTTCCGATTTAGTGCGAATGCCGTTAGACCTTTTGCAAATATTTATGCACGAATTGCAATTAGACGACTACGAATTGGCAGTGAGTAAACGAATTTTAGAAGAAATAAATAGAAGAATTCGATTTTTGCTTGATGTAGGTTTATCGTATTTAAGCTTAAATCGATTGTCGAATAGCTTGTCGGGAGGCGAATCACAGCGAATCAATCTGGCCACCTCTTTGGGAAGCAGTTTGGTTGGTTCCATCTATATACTCGATGAGCCAAGTATTGGCTTGCACTCGCGCGATACAAAAAGGCTGATAAAAGTATTGAAGAATCTTCGGGATATAGGAAATACGGTGATTGTTGTAGAACACGATGAGGAAATCATTCGCGCAGCAGATTACATCATCGATATTGGCCCATTTGCCGGTTACAAAGGTGGTGAAGTAGTTTTTGCTGGAAATTTAGATGAGCTGAAAAAGGACCAAAAGAGTTTAACGGCTCAATACATTTCGGGAAACTTGAGCGTAAACAGAATCGATTTTAGAAGACCTTGGCGAAATTTCATTGAAGTAAAAGGCGCTCGCGAAAACAATTTGAAAAACATCAATCTGAAAATCCCGCTGAATATACTAACTTTGGTTACCGGCGTAAGTGGTTCAGGTAAAACCTCTTTAATAAAAAATATTCTCTATCCAGCCCTCAAAAAACATTATGGCGGCTTTGCAAACAGTACGGGAAAGTTCGATTCTCTGGGCGGCGATCTTAAACAAATCACCGATGTAGAATTGATTGATCAGAATCCAATTGGTCGTTCTTCACGCTCAAATCCTGCCACCTATGTAAAAGCATGGGATGAAATTCGGACGTTATTTTCCTCACTAAAACTGGCCAAAGTTCGTGGATACAAACCGGGCTTCTTTAGTTTCAATATTCCGGGTGGTCGCTGCGAAACCTGCGAAGGTGATGGACAAATTACCGTTGAAATGCAGTTTATGGCCGATATTCATTTGGTGTGCGACGAATGTCATGGCAAGCGATTCAAAGAGGAGGTCTTGGATGTAAAATACCACGATAAAAATGTACATGATATTTTGGAAATGACCATCAATCAAGTGCTCGATTTTTTTGTTTTATACGAAAATGAAGGAGCGGTGATTCGTAAAATTATCAGCCGATTCAAGCCTTTGCAAGATGTTGGATTGGGCTATTTGAAAGTAGGACAGCCTTCCAGTACTTTGAGCGGAGGCGAAGCCCAACGAATCAAGCTGGCTTCTTTCCTTGCCAAAGGAGAACAAGTGAATCCAATCTTGTTTATTTTTGATGAACCTACAACCGGTTTGCATTTTTACGATATCAACAATCTTTTGAAAGCTTTTTATGCATTGATCGAAAATGGTCATTCTCTGGTGGTAATCGAACACAATATGGAGTTGATAAAAAGTGCCGACTGGATTATTGATTTGGGACCCGAAGGCGGCGATAAAGGCGGCGAAATTGTGTTCGAAGGAATTCCGGAATCTTTGTTGGAGAATAAGAATTCTTATACTGCTAAGAATTTTTAGAGCTATTCTGGTACAAAGTTTCAAGAAAAAGAAATTTTATTCTAAATGAAGTTTAGTGCTTTTTTCTGTTCATAATATACTCTGTTCATTTTGTTTGGCCACCGATGAAATAAGCTAGGTATCCTGTATTAATTATGTGTACTTTTGCAAACTTTTTTAAAACAATTCGCTTAAAATATTTTAAATGATTACAGTAGCAGATTTAAGAATTCAATTTGGTAAACGGGTGTTGTTTCAAGACGTAAATATGAAATTTATGGCTGGAAATTGTTATGGTGTGATTGGAGCCAATGGAGCAGGAAAATCCACCTTTTTAAAAGCAATTTCCGGTGAAATAGAATCTACAGCCGGACAAATAAGTCTTGGACCTGGCGAGCGACTTTCTGTTTTAAGCCAAAATCACTATGCTTTCGACGCATTTTCAGTGCTGGATACAGTGATGAAAGGCCATGTTCAACTTTGGGAAGTGATGAAACAAAAAGAGGCCATCTATGCCAAAGTGGATTTTACGGACGAAGATGGAATTAAAGCCGCCGAATTGGAAGAAAAATTTGCCGATATGGATGGCTGGAATGCCGAAAACGAAGCTGCTAGCCTTTTGAGCGATTTGGGAATCAAAGAAGAATTTCACTTTACCCAGATGAAAGACATGAGCGGCAAGCAAAAAGTGAGAGTTTTGTTGGCCCAGGCTCTTTTTGGAAAACCCGATAATCTGTTGCTCGATGAGCCTACAAATGATTTAGATTTGGAAACGGTGATGTGGCTCGAAAATTACTTGGCAAATTATGAAAATACGGTGCTCGTTGTTTCGCACGACCGACATTTCTTGGACACAATAAGCACGCATACGGTTGACATCGATTTTGGAAAAATACAGCTCTTTGCCGGAAATTACAGCTTCTGGTATCAAAGTAGTCAGTTGGCTTTGAAACAACTCCAAACGCAGAACAAAAAAGCCGAAGATAAAAGAAAAGAACTCCAGGAATTTATTTCGCGCTTTAGTGCAAATGTTTCTAAATCAAAACAAGCCACTAGCCGGAAAAAGATGATCGAGAAGTTGAATATCGAAGATATCAAACCTTCCACACGGAAATATCCCGGAATAATTTTTACTCCAACGCGCGAAGCTGGTGATAAAATATTGGAAGTGAAAGGTTTAAAAGCTAGCTTAGACGGAAAAGTTTTGTTTAGAGATGTCGATTTCTATGCCAATAAAGGCGATAAAATCGTTTTCCTTTCGCGCGATCCAAGAGCCATGACTGCTTTTTTTGAAATCATCAACGAAAAACAAAAAGCCGATGAAGGTAGATTCGAATGGGGACAAACCATCACAAAAGCGTATCTTCCTCTCGACAATTCTTCCTTTTTCACAAGTAAATTAAGTCTGTTCGATTGGCTTTGCCAGTTTACCTCCGACACCACCGACTTGTATATACGTGGTTATTTGGGAAAGATGCTATTTGCCGGTGAAGACATAAACAAACCCGTGGATGTGCTTTCAGGGGGCGAAAAAATACGTTGTATGATTTCCCGAATGATGTTGGTAGATGCAAATGCTTTGGTGCTTGATACACCTACCAACCATCTTGATTTGGAATCGATTCAGGCATTCAATAATAATTTGATTAAATATCCGGGCAATGTATTCATGGCTTCGCACGATCATGAGTTTATCCAGTCCGTTTGCAATCGCATCATCGAACTGACTCCCAAAGGAATAATTGATAAATACATGGACTACGACGATTATATTGTGGATGAAAGAATCCAAGAATTGCGCGCGAAATTGTATTCCTGAAATAAAAAAGATGGCTTTAAATTTGAAAAATTGTTTGGCCGTTGAAATAATAAAAACTAAAAGCACTCAATCAATGATTTACGAGAACATTTTACAAACTATTGGAAATACGCCATTGCTTAAGATTAATCGATTGAATCCTAATAAGAATGTAACCATATATGCAAAAATCGAAGGAAGCAACCCCTCAGGAAGTATTAAAGATAGAATTGCGCTCCGAATGATTGAACAGGCAGAAGCCGAAGGCATTCTAACAAAAGGAAAAACCATCATTGAAGCCACTTCTGGCAATACCGGTATTGGGCTAGCCATGATTGCTGTTGTGAAGGATTATGATTTAGAAATTGTGATGAGCAGTGCTGTTTCCATTGAAAGGCGTAAGATGATAGAGGCATATGGGGCAAAAGTAATTCTCACCGATGCAGATTTGGGTACAGATGGAGCGATTCAAAAAGCCAAAGAGTTGGTGGCAGCCAATCCCGAAAAATATTTTATGCCCAATCAGTTTTCCAATAAATACAATCGAATTGTACATTACAAAACAACGGGAGAAGAAATTTGGAAACAAACCAATGGCAAAATTGATTATTTTGTTTCCTCACTTGGAACGTCGGGAACGATCATGGGAGCCGGAAAAGCACTTAAAGAATACAATCCCAAAATTAAAATCGTAAGTGCTCATCCCGTTAAAGGACATTATATTCAAGGCTTGAAAAATATGAATGAAGCCANNAGTTTGCACGATTTTTATTTTTATAAATCGGTGGTGTTGTTGGCCGAACATAACCGTGAGGGTTCTTTTGGACTTGTATTGAACAAACCGATCGATCTGAAACTGAATGAGATTATAGAAGATTTCCCATATTTCGATGGGAAAATCTATTTAGGAGGGCCGGTGAGTCCCAAAAATTTATTTTATCTCCACACAAAAGGTGAACTAATAGAAAATAGCCTTCCACTTGCCGAGGATTTGTTTTGGGGCGGAAACATTGAAGATGTTAAAATGTTGTTGGATAGTCAGGTGTTGAATTCGAAAAGCATACGATTCTTTATTGGATATGCCGGTTGGTCGGCCAATCAGTTGGAAGAAGAGGTAGCGCAACAAGCATGGCTCGTCTCTCAAACGAATTTGAAAAATCTAATTTTTGAAGAATCCCAAACCATGTGGAAGAAGGTTTTGAAAGAGCTTGGCGATGATTATGCTCTCTGGTCGAATTTCCCAGTGGATTTGAGTTTAAATTAATTTGTGTTTGAATTTAATTTATTCTATATTTGCGTATTAATCAGTTTCTTAAATAGAAAATTTTTGATAATGAATTTAAGAATGATTCCATATAATGGACTAAATTTTATTTTTGTTATTTAGTTATTAATAATTTAATTTATTGAAATACAGTAATATAAATAAAATTATATCAAGTGGTCTGATTTTTGATTCACAATTAAAGATTATAAAATCGAAAAAAATTAACTTATAAATTATATTACCATGAAGAAAATAATCCTTTTATTAATCGTTGCACTAGCTGTCACTTTTACTGCTTGTAATAAGACCAGTTCGGATAGTGATGCTGTGCGGAGTTTTCAAAAAACTACTGACTTAGCTGCCTTGAGTCAACGTTTGCAAGTCGTAAACGAGCCAATTCAATGGACTGGTTTAAAGTCTTCTACCTTGAGTCCAGTTAGTTATAACCTAGCTTGGACATTACAGTCTTTGGTTCTTGGTGGCACTGATACCTTGAGTGCAAGTTGCGTTGAGGTGGATGGCAATTATTGTTATGTGGGATTTCATAATTATGGCCCAAGTTTTGGTGGAGAAATTGCTACAGTAGCTGTTGCAGGTCCTACTCTTTTTCAATCCGATGTAGATCCTTTTGCCGACTACAACGATATGGAAATTGACCGTTTTAAAGCCAATTTGTGGGTTGCAGGTGAAAACAATGGCCGTGGAGCCATTATCTTACAAGTTCCTCTAACTCCAACCGGTGTTCCTACTGTTGGACCAGTTTTGGAAATGCCTATTTATGGAGCTTCCGGAAATTCAATTACATACGTAACCAATTTGGCCTATACTGAACTTTGGGTTTCTAGCGGACGTACTGGTGGGTTGTTGGTTTTAAATGCTGCAAAACCTTCTCAGATTCTTTACCAAGCTGATTTAGCAAATGCTAAACAATTTGATGCAACTGGCGACTTTGGTGCATTGCTTTATGGTGTTAGCGCAACGGAATCAAAAATTCGTGTTTTCAACATCGCAAACGTGTACAACTACATAGAATATAGCATTCCTTTCAGTGTAACAACCTTAGGAAAAAATGCTGTTGATATCAGTCAAGAATATGTTTACCTCGCAATGGGAGCTGATGGAGTTGTTAAAGTGAATATGCTTACAGGTGCTGTTTCAGCTGTATTCGATTTCAACGGTTATGGTTTAGCCAATGGCGTGAAAGTGGATGGAACTTATGTTTATGTTGCCAATGGCGCTGATGGTTTCTTCTTACTAGATAAAGTTGATTTATCAGTTGTTGGTCATTGGGACGGAATTGGCTCTTGCAACTATGTNNAAATAAAAAAAAGCCCTGCGAGAATTACTCGCAGGGCTTTTTTTTATTTTAAATTCCCTTCAGCTTTTCGATATCGCGTCGGTCTTTTTTAGATGGACGGCCAATACCTCTATCACGCTTTTCATCCTTCATTTGCCGAATCATTTCAACCCGTTCTATTTCTTCTTTGGGTGTAATATCGTTGTAATTATCTAAGGCAAGCGTAGGGTTCACCCGATTGTGGATAAGCTGGGTAACCTCAATTTGCTTATTAAGCTGATCCACTTTGAAACCAATCTGATCTCCAATTTTCAATTCTCTGCTTGCTTTTGCTACAATTCCATTTACTTTAATCCGACCATTTTTGCAGGCTTCTGTTGAAAGACTCCTTGTTTTATAGGCTCTTATGGCCCACAAATATTTATCCAGTCGGAAGTGAGTGGTCATTTTTATTTTTCTCTAAAAAACAAGCGGACAGGTGATCCTGAAAAATTGTATTCTTCACGAATTTTGTTTTCTAAAAAACGTGCATACGAATCTTTTACGTCTTGGGGCAAATTGCAAAAAAAGGCGAAAGCCGGATAGGCCAATGGCAATTGGGTAATGTATTTGATTCGAATATAGCGTTCTCTAGATGCCGCTGGTGGCGGATAAGCTAGAATAAGTGGCAACAAATGTTCGTTCAATTTCGAAGTTGCAATTTTCCGATTTCGATTTTGAAAAACTTCATTGGCAGCATCTAAAGCTTTAAACAGACGTTGTTTCTCATGAACAGAGGTGAACAATACAGGAACATCTGTAAAAGGTGCCGTTTTCTCAAGAATTTTTCGCTTAAATTCCAAATGTGTATTGGACGATTTTTCTACTAAATCCCATTTATTCACCACGATAACCAAGCCTTTGTTGTTTTTGATAATCAGACGTAGAATATTGATGTCCTGGCTTTCAATTCCTTCTTTGGCATCAAGCATCAGTATGCAAACATCGCTGCTTTCGATCACTTTGATTGAACGCAAGACGGAATAAAATTCTATGTTTTCGTGTACTTTGGCTTTTTTGCGAATTCCGGCGGTATCGACCAATTCAAAATCATAGCCAAATCTGTTGAAAGGCGTATAGATAGAATCGCGGGTAGTTCCGGCTATGGGTGTTACAATATTTCGTTCGTCGCCCAATAAGGCGTTTACAAAAGATGATTTTCCAACATTGGGTCGGCCTACGACTGCATATTTAGGTAAATCGGTTTTAATTTCTTCCGGTTTATCAACAAATTTCTCTACCACAACATCCAATAAGTCGCCGGTTCCACTTCCGTTGATGGCCGAAATACTGTACACTTCGCCCAAACCTAAACTGTAAAACTCGGTCGAATCGATGTATCGTTTTGTATTATCAACTTTATTTGAAACTAGAATGACCGGTTTGTCACTTTTGCGAAGCATTTTTGCTACATCTTCGTCCATGGCTGTGATCCCTTCGGTTACATCCACAACAAAAGTGATCACATCGGCTTCTTCAATCGCTAATTTCACTTGTTTTCTAATTTCTTCTTCGAAAATATCGCCGGAGCCAAGAACATAACCTCCCGTGTCGATCACGGCAAATTCTTTCCCGTTCCAATTCGAAATACCATAATGCCGATCACGCGTAACGCCACTTGTTTCTTCAACTATAGCATCGCGCGATTCTGTAAGTCGGTTAAATAGAGTTGATTTGCCAACATTTGGACGACCAACAATTGCAAGGATATTTCTCATGCTCTATATTTTTTTTGGACGGCAAAGATATTAAAAATAAGCTTTGGATTTAGATGAAAAATGATGCGGATGAAATTCAATTTACACAGATGGTTCTGAGCAAATTTTATAGAGTGCTCTAATCTCTTCAATATTCTTGCTTTTCGTTTCGTTTCGAATGGCTTGTGCCGCCTTGGTATTGTAATGATGTTTCTCCAGGAAATGTATTTGAATTTTCAACCATTCAACCAACGAATAGGAATGCTTGCCCAAAGCTTTCCATTCAAGAAGTAGCTTTGTGCTTTTAATAAAAAAGTCTTCGCGGCCCAAGTAGTCTAAATCTGCATCGCATAAAATGCCTTCCATTCCACAATTGGCCGTTTCTTCTAATTTGGTTTTTAGAATTAATCGTGAAACTGTATCAATTTCCGTATCGGTGTAGTCAAATTTTGGAAGTTCTTTTTTGCAAATCACTATGGATTCCTCTTCGTGATTTTCGTAATTAATGAGCATGCCGCTATCGTGAAACAAAGCAGCCGTTAAAACCAATTGCATGGAGTGATTATCAATATTCTCTGCTGTTGAAAGTCGTTGGGCAGCCCGATAAACATCCAATGTATGCTCCAAATCGTGGTAGATCAATCTGCGATCCAATTCGACATGAAGCCTGTTTACTATATATTGTTTTGCACGATAAAAGTCCATATTCCGCATTTGTGAAACTAAATTACACTATTTTAAAATTGGGTTTTGATCGAAATGGAAATATGTGAAATAATTAACTTATGCATAGAATAAAGCACTTTAGTTTAACAAAAAAATCGATTTTGTACAATACAACTAAAATTTTATCGTATTGACAAGGTATTCTTATCTTTGAACAAAATTATTGCTTTGATTAAATTATCAAAAATCGGACTGTGGTTATTTATGGCTGGAATGGGCGTGTTTTTTGCTTGTAGCAAAGAACCCATTATCATTACAGATAGTTCTGTAAAATTGGCCTTTTCGAACGACACCATTACTTTCGATACAATATTTACGACCATGGGTTCGGTTACAAAGCAACTGAAAGTTTATAATAAAGAAAAAAACACGCTTCTTATTTCTAAAATTGCTTTGGCTGGTGGCACCCAAAGTCCATATCAAATAAATGTAAATGGCCACAGCGGAACGGTTTTTAATGAATTAGAACTTGCCGGAGGCGATAGTCTTTTTGTTTTTGTACGAATCACTATCGATCCAAACAATCAAAATTCGCCATTGATAGTGCGCGATTCTGTTCTTTTCGAACTGAATGGAAAGATACAAGATGTTGACTTATATGCCTGGGGACAAGATGCACATTATATTTTGCCCAATCTAAATATAGAAGGATTGCCGCCATTGAATATTATTGCTCGCGAAGGCGAAACGGTGAACTGGACGAACGATAAACCATATGTAATTGTTGGCTACGCGGTGGTTGATTCTTTGGCTACTTTAAAAATAGAGGCAGGAACTCGTATCCATTTTTACAATAAATCGGGTATGTGGATTTATAAAGGAGGAAGCATTCAGGTTGATGGAACAAAAGAAAACTCTGTTACTTTTCAGGGGACACGTTTGGAGTCCGACTATCAAAATTTGCCTGCTCAATGGGATAGAATTTGGATTAACGAGAGTAAAGCGGATAGTTATTTTAATTACGCCATCATCAAAAATGGCACGATTGGAATTCAAGCCGAAACTCTAACACAAAGTTTGGGAAATACTTTGTTTCTGACGAATACGAAAATTGTAAATATGTCGGGTTGGGGTTTGTTTACTCGATTTTATAAAATTGAAGCGAATACAATTTTGGTGGCAAATACCGGAAGTAGCGTTCTAAACCTTACAACAGGTGGGAGTTACAGCTTTAAAAACAGCACCTTTGCCAATTATTATTCCTATGCTGTTCGCAAAGATCCCTTGTTGCATCTGAGCAATTATTTCATTTATTCCGGTGCTCAGGGCGATATTGTGTACAATGGAATTTTGGAGAAAGCCTATTTTGGCGATTGTGTCTTTTATGGCACATTGGATGAAGAAATTTTGATTGATCCTTTTACAGGAACAGAAAACGATTTTCCCTATTTGTTCGATTACTGCTTACTGAAATCGAGTTTAACGGGCAGTTTGCAGACCAATGAAAGCATTTTTAATCGCGATCCTTTGTTTGTTGCGCCTTATGATGCCGATTTTAGTTTAGAAACCGACTCGCCCGTGATCGACAAAGGGATTTTTATGGGAAACATATTTGATCTGGATGGAAACTCGCGCGATTTAAAACCAGACCTTGGCGCATACGAATATTTTCCTCCACCAACAAAATGGAATAAAAAATGATTGGAACACTTGTAAACTTTGGCGCTGTCATTTTGGGCAGTACAATTGGGCTTATTGTTCATCGGAATTTGCCAAAACGATATGTTCAACTTGTATTTCAGATAATGGGATTGTTCACCTTAGTTCTTGGATTTAAGATGGCTCTTGAAGGAAAACAGTTATTGGTCATTATTTTCAGTCTAATTGCTGGCGGATTGCTAGGCGAAAGGCTGAAAATGGACGAATGGATCAATTCATTGGGCGACAAAGTAAAGCAAATGACAAAAAGTAAGAACGATTCATTTAGCGAAGGATTGATAACTGCATTTTTGCTTTTTTGTGTTGGCTCCATGACAATTTTGGGAGCCATTCAGGAAGGTTTGGGAGGTGAACCTGAACTCTTATTAATTAAATCGTTGATGGATGGAATTTCGTCGGTGGCTTTAACCGTTGCTTTTGGTATTGGTGTTCTGTTTTCGGCTATTCCCCTTCTGATTTTTCAGGGTGGCATCACGCTGTTGGCTGCTTATGCCGGCGATTTTATTAATCCAACCTACATTACAGAAGTAACAGCAACCGGAGGTGTAATATTAATTGGACTTGGAATTAATTTATTGGAAATTAAGAAGATAAAAGTGGTAAACCTTCTTCCTGCTATGCTTATCGTTCCTTTGTTGATGGAACTGTTTGTTCGTTCATAGCCGTTAATGAACGGCTTCGTAAACGCGAATAAGTTTTAGCAATAAATCTTCTAATAAATTCAATTTCAGCATATTTGCGCCGTCCGAAAGTGCCAATGCAGGATTTGGATGCGTTTCGATAAAAATTCCATCAACTCCTGCAGCAATTCCTGCTTTTGCAATCGTTTCGATCAGCTGTGGTTGGCCTCCGGTAACGCCGCTTTTTTGATTTGGCTGTTGCAAGGAATGGGTAATATCCAAAATAACCGGAATTTCATTCTTTTGCATCACGGGGATTCCTCTAAAGTCGATCACCAAATCCTGATATCCCAACATTGTTCCGCGTTCGGTAAGCATTACGTTTTCGTTTCCTGATTCCCTCACTTTATCTACGGCAAAACGCATGGCATCGGCCGAAAGAAACTGACCTTTTTTGATATTGACGATTTTTCCGGTTTTTGCGGCTGCAACCAAAAGCTCTGTTTGACGGCACAGAAAAGCCGGAATTTGCAGTACGTCAACATATTGTGCTGCTAAAGCGGCTTCCTCAACAGAGTGGATATCGGTAACAATAGGAATTTGCAGGTCTTTTCGGATTTTACCGAGTACTTCTAAGGCTATCAAATCGCCAATTCCGGAAAAGGAATCCAAACGCGAACGGTTTGCCTTGCGGTAAGAGGCTTTGAAAATAAAAGGAATGCCCAATCGGCCGGTGATTTCTTTGATGGCTTTGGCAATTTCGAAAGGCATGTGTTCATTTTCAACAACACAAGGACCGGCCATTAAGAAAAAGCGATTTGGGACAATTTTGAAATTTGGAATATCGAATGTATGCATAGCGTGAAGAAGTTTCAAATGAGATGAATAACTTTCTGAACAAAGCTCACTAAATTATTTGTGATTTGCAAATAGGATTTTCATTTCTTCTTTCACCAATCGAATAAGATCTTGTTTCTGGTCGGCATCGATAAAAGCAGCCTGAAAAGCATTTAAGCTCAATCGCTCAAAATCTTTTTTATCGAAATGATAAATACTTTCCGCTATTTCAAATTCTTTGGTGAGTGTTGTTCCTGAAATCAAATAACTGTCGGTATTCAGAGTAACCAATACATCTTGCTTAAAATAATCTATAATTGGATGTGTTTCAAGCGATTGTACGGCTTTTGTTTGTAAGTTGGATGATAAGCAAACTTCCAAAGTGATCCGGTTGTCGCGTATATATTTTAATAATTCCTGATCTTGAAAAAGCTGCGTTCCATGACCAATTCTATTCGCTTTTAAGCCGTGAATAGCATCGTAGATAGAATGAGCGCCATCCGCTTCGCCGGCATGAACGGTTCGAGCTAAATCATTTTTAAACGCAAATTCAAACGCTTTCAAATGATCGAGTGCCGGACGACCAAATTCTTCACCGGCCAAATCAAAAGCCACCACGCCTTTGTTCTTGTATTTTACGGCCAATTGAGCCAATTCAAAATTTTGTGAAGCCGTGTTTTGGCGCAATCCACAAATGATGATTCCGCTTTTAATGGCATACAGGGCTTCGGCTTGTTTTTTTCCTCTCAGCACCGCTTCAACTATTTTTTCGAGGCTTAAGCCTTCTTTTGTGTGCAGCAAAGGCGAAAAACGAATCTCTAAATATTTTACATTTTCTGAAAAAACATCTTCCAGTAATTCAAAAGTGGCTCGCTCCATCGATTCCTCTGTTTGCAAAACCGATAAGCTGATTTCGAATGGAACAAAATATTCAGTTAAGCTTTGGCAATCTTCATCGTTGACAAGCAATTTTTTGAGTTCCTGATAATTGAAAGTAGGAAGTTTTATTTTTTGAAATTTCGCCAATTCAAGAATGGTCTCCACACGCAATGAGCCATCTAAATGATTGTGTAATTCTGCTTTTGGAAGTTGCGCTAAAAATGTATGCATAATAGGATTTGTCTAGTGGAAAATTGGATTGCAAAGGTATTTAAAAATGTATTGAGTAAAGTACTTTCTGGCCTATTTTCAATTTAATTACTGAAAACTTTTTTATACGAGATATTTATTGCAATTTTGAAAGTAAGATTTGAAAGTACTCAAAATTTGAAAATTTATCCAAGTTAAGAACCAAAATAATGTGATGATTTATGGAAAATAAATACATTGATCCAAAAGTAATTGAAAAAGCAAACATTTGGTTAAATGGGAGTTATGATGAAATTACAAAAAATACAATTCGCCAGATGATAGAAAATGATCCGCAAGAATTGATTGAATCGTTCTACCGCGATTTGGAATTTGGAACGGGCGGTTTACGCGGAATTATGGGCGTAGGAACCAATAGAATGAATAAATATACCGTTGGGATGGCCACGCAAGGTTTGGCCAATTATGTTCTTAAAATGTTTCCGGAACGAAAACAAATTAGTGCCGTTATTGCTTACGATTGCCGAATCAACAATACCTATTTTGCTCAAATTACGGCCGATGTATTGTCGGCCAACGGAATCAAAGTTTTTCTTTTCGACGATTTGCGCCCCACACCCGAATTGTCTTTTGCTATTCGAGAATTGAAAGCTCAGATTGGAATTGTCATTACGGCTTCGCACAACCCAAAAGAATACAACGGTTATAAAGTGTATTGGGAAGATGGCGGACAGTTGATCAATCCTCACGATGTAAATGTTGTGGCCGAAGCTCAAAAAATTACTAATATTAATGAAGTAAATTTTAAGGGAAATACACTTTTGCAGCAAACGATTGGAAGCGATTTGGACGAAAAATATTTGGCAGCCCTAAAAACCTTGAGTTTATCTCCCGAAATTATTCAGAAACACAAAAATTTAAAAATTGTATATACGCCAATTCATGGAACCGGAGTTCGCTTGGTTCCTATGACATTGAAAGCTTTTGGCTTTAGCAATGTTTACAATGTGCCTGAGCAAGATGTGGTTGATGGCAATTTCCCAACCGTAAAATCGCCAAACCCCGAAGAACCAGCGGCTTTGAAAATGGCTATTGATAAAGCTTTGGAAGTGGGTGCCGACTTGGTAATGGCTACCGATCCCGATGCCGACAGAGTGGGAATTGCCGTGCGAAACGATGCAAATGAGTTTGTTTTGCTCAATGGAAATCAAACAGCCACTTTGCTTTCGCATTATTTATTTACCAAATGGAAAGAAAATGGTTTACTCGATGGAAATCAATTTATGGTTAAAACAATTGTTACCAGCGAATTGCTGATTGATATGGCCAATAAATATTCCATTGCAACCTACGATGTATTGACCGGTTTCAAATACATTGCAGATATCATTCAAAAACTGGAAGGCAAGAAGAAATTTATTGGCGGAGGCGAAGAAAGTTATGGCTTTTTGGTGGGCGATTTTGTTCGAGACAAAGATGCTGTAAGCGCGTGTGCACTGGTTGCCGAAACAGCCGCCTGGGCTGCCGAGCATGGTTTTACTTTGTTTGAAATGCTAAAACAGATTTATCTGGAATATGGTTTTTATTACGAAACGCTTATCTCATTGGTGAAAAAAGGCAAGTCGGGTGCCGAAGCCATTGAGGCACTTATGGTCGATTATCGAAAAAACCCACCTCTGCAAATCAATAATTCTAAACTAATAGCAATAAAAGATTATCAAAAGCAAATCCATTTCGATCTTTTGAACCAAAAAGAATCTACGATCGATCTGCCAAAATCGAATGTATTGCAATTTTTTACCGAAGACGGCACAAAAATTTCTGTTCGCCCCAGCGGAACCGAACCCAAGATTAAATACTATTTTGGTGTGAAAGCGCCTTTAAATAAACTCGAAGATTATTACAAAGTGGAAGCCGAACTAAAAGAGCGAATCAGGGAAATTATCGATTCTATGAATTTGCATTGATATTTTAGCACTTATCAAAAGCCATAGACCTATTTTCAATGGCTTTTTTTAAAATTCTTTTGGCTAATTTTGCAATCAATGATTGAATTGAGAATTTTTCAGACTTTGGCTAAATTAGGAAACAAAAATTGACTGATTTAACGAAAAGAACGCAAAACAATTACACTAATACATAGAAAGATGTTGGTTTACAAATTTGGAGGTGCAGCGGTAAAAGATGCAAAAACAATCCGATTGCTTTTGCCGCTCATTGCCGAGCAAAAAGATTCGCCATTGCTGATTGTTGTTTCGGCAATGGGAAAAATGACCAATGCTTTTGAGCGGCTTTTAAGTGCTTATCGATCCAACGACAAGGAAAAAGAAGCCTTTTTCGATTCAATAAAAGATTACCATTATTCTATTTTAGCCGATTTGTTTGAACAAAACCATCCAATTTTTGCCAAAATAGAGGTGTGTTTTAGCGAATTGGAAAATGAATTGGAAAACTCCGCTGCGCAAGCCTACGATTTTGCTTACGATCAAATTGTAAGTTTTGGCGAATTGCTCTCGAGCCGAATATTGTCGGACTATCTGAACGAAAATCAGTTACTAAATAGTTGGGTCGATGTATCTGATTTAATTATTACAAACGATAAATATCGAGATGCACACATCGATTGGGAAACGACAAAAGCAAAAGTTTTGCATTGGATGAATCGGGCATTCAGCCAGGTGAATATTGTAGTAACTCAGGGATTTATTGGCGGAACAAAGGACGGATACAGAACAACTTTGGGTAGGGAAGGTTCCGATTTTTCGGCCGCTATTCTTGCCAACTGTTTGAATGCCCGACAACTTACTGTTTGGAAAGATGTGCCCGGAATTTTAAATGCAAATCCAAAAGAATTTCCTCAAGCAAAAAATTTGAAACATCTTTCGTATCACGAAACGGTTGAATTGGCTTTTTATGGTGCCAGTGTTATTCACCCCAGAACATTGCAGCCATTGAAAATGAAGAATATTCCACTTTTTATACGTTCTTTTCTTCAGCCTGATTTAGCCAGTATTATCGACAATCAAAACCGCTTTGATTCAGAAATACCGACTTATATTTTGAAAGAAAATCAAATATTGTTTACGATTTCATCGCGCGATTTTGATTTTATCGATGCGGAAAAACTAACCGCTATCTTGAAATTATTTTCCGATTTCCATTTTCATATTCGATTGATTCAAAATTCGGCTCTTAACTTTTCCTTGGTCGCGGATGAAAATCCGCTGCAATTGGAAGAGCTTTTATTTCAACTTAAAACCGATTATAGTGTTAGGTACAACCGAAATCTAAGCATGCTCAGCATCCGGCATAGCAAAGACAACCGGATTGCCGAGCTGTTTGGAAATACCGAAATTTTGTTGGAAATGCAAAGTCGTGCTTCGCAGCAATTTGTGATGCGTTCCGATGTTTTGCAAAATAAAATGGCGGAAATAAATAGGCTTGTTTAATGTTCTTTTGAATGTCAATTCGTGTCAAGCAAATTTTATTTCGTCGATAAGCTGAATCAATTGATTGGGTTTGAAAGGTTTGGCTAAAAAATTGTCCATTCCTGCTTGCAAGCATTCTTCTCGTTTATTATCCAAGGCATAAGCCGTTATGGCAATAATTTTAATTGGATCTGCTCCCTGCTGAGCTTCTATTTTTCTTATTTCTTTTGTAGCGTCAATTCCATTCATAATGGGCATTTGAATATCCATCAAAATGAGATCGTAGGTTTCTGATTTGAATTTTTCGACAGCTACTTTTCCATTTTCGGCAATATCCAAAATATGTCCTTGTTTGGTGAGTGTGACTTTGGCGAATTTTTGATTGAGCATATTGTCTTCTACCAACAATATTTTCAATGTCCGTTTTCCGGGATTGCTCTGATTAAAAGTGCCTGATCGGCTTTTGTGACGCGTGGCAATAGAAAGTGTAAACCAAAACTCGGTTCCGTTGTAGAGTTGCGTTTCAAACAACAGATACGAATCCATCAGTTTGAGCAGCGATTGCACAATGGCCAATCCTAAACCAACTCCATTCAACGAAAGCCGCGTTGTTAAGTCAGCGGTGGAATTGAGCTCCCTTTTGAGTGTTCTTACCAAACTGTCTTCCATCCCCAAACCGCTATCTTTGATGCCAAACTTAAGCAAGGATTTGTGGTTTTCGTATTGTAGTTGCTCAATGCTTAATGTAATATGGCCTTCGCGCGTTTGGCGAATGGAATTATTCAAAAGGTTGATGAGGATTTGTTTTATTCGAAGTTTGTCGCCAAACAAAAACTCGGGAATTTCTTCTGTTATTTCAATATGGAAGCTCAGGCCCTTGCCGTCAGTTTTAAATTGCAGAAACGCTTTGATTTCTTGGGCCAATTTTCGGATATCAAAATAATCGGTTTCAAGTTGAAGCGAATTGTTTTTTAGATTGGAATAATCCAGAATATCGTTGACGATCGACAAAAGATTATCGCTATAATTGCTTATCAAATTGGTATATTCTTCTTGTTCTGCATCAAGTTTTGTCATGCGAAGTATGTCGAGCATTCCCAAAACTCCATTCATGGGAATTCGGATATTTTGACTTAAATTTCGCAAAAAGATGGCTTGAGTGCTTTGCAAATCATGCACTTCTTTGAGTAGATTATTGTATTTGTCTTGAAGCTGAACAATCTCCATTGTCAATTGATCCAGCTTCAAATATTTTGCTTTTGCCATGGCTGAAAATTTTAAATCGATTCAGTTTTACGTAAATTATTTTCGATAATTCTAAAAAGATCTTTTTTGCTGATAGGTTTCGAAATATAATCGTCAAAACCTAGCGCCAAAAATTTCTCTTTGTCAGAGTTAAAAGCATAAGCTGTTTGAGCTACCATTGGAACAGCGTTTAGAATTGGCCATTTTTCCCTAAATTTTTTCAATAAAAGAATGCCATCCCAAGGTGCCGGAAGATTGATGTCCAATAATATAAGATCGAACACAAAAGAAGAGTTCATTGCTTGTTCCATTTGCTTAAAGGCTTGATCGCCGTCAATGGCAAATTGAATGGCAGCGTTGTTTTTTAACATTTTCTCGAATACCATTCGGTTCATTTTATCGTCTTCAACAATAAAAATTTCGGGAAGTTTTTTTCTCGTATTCCCAATTCCTTTTATTGATTCGCACTGCGATTCGACCAAAAATTCGAAATTCTGATTCGGAGCTAAATCCAATAAAAGTCTAGCTTCTGTTCCTTTGCCTTTTTCAGATTCGATGTCGATACGGCCATTCATTAGGTGCAAAAGTTTTTGAGCCAAAGGCAATCCCAAACCTGCACCTTGACGAATCCTACTATAACCGGTGCTCTCCTGACGAAAAGCTTCGAACACATATTTAATAAAATTGGCATCAATGCCTATGCCTGTGTCGGCGATGCTTATTTCTAATCGCTTCTTCTCGTCATCCTGAAAAACGGAAATGGCAATGCTTCCTGTTTCGGTGTATTTCAAGGCATTGTCCAACAGCAAATTCAGCACTTTTTCGAAAGCGGCCTTATCGCCAAGCGCCCAATATTCTTCCGGCGAAAGTAGATCGATTCGAATGCCTTTTTCGTAGCAAGCATTTTGTATTTTTGAAATACTTCTGTTGAGAATTGTACTAATCTCAAATGGTTTTAGTTGAAGCTCGTAATCGTTGGCATCTATTCTGCTTAAATCGATAAGATGTTCCATTAGGGTAAGAAGGCGGTGACTGCTTGCTACAATTTCGTTGGCAAACTCATATAAATCGGGCTTTATTTCTTGGTCTGTTTCTGATAAAAGGAGGCTCGAAAATCCAAGGATTCCATTCAGCGGTGTTCTAATTTCGTGACTCATATTGGCCAAGAATGCATTTTTTAGGAAAAGTGCATCTTCGGCTTTTTTAAGCGCAATTTTTCGTTCGAGTTCTGCAATTTTGCGATGCGTTATTTCCTCTTGGAGCTCTTTTGTTTTTTCGATAATAAGCTTTTCAATAGATTCGTCTTTGGTTTGTATAGCCCTTGTCATCGTTCTGTTTTCTTCTTCCAATTTTTGAAAATTCTGCTGCATTCTTTTTTCTCTATTTGTCAGATATAAAAAAATCAATGAACTCACTACAAGGATTCCGCTGCCAATAAGAATTGTTGGAAGGCTTGTTGCAGCTATGAAAACGGACAAATGCATAAATTAATGGGGCTTGTGAGCAATAAATAAATCTTCCTCCTTGTTTAAAGCATATTTCAGGAGCGAATCGGGTTCCAGCGACTCGTTTTTAGGATTGTAGCGTTCCACTCGAAAGCCTGCTTTGGTGAGCCTATCCGAATAATCTTTTCCGTAAATTCGAACATGGTCAAATTGACCAAATGCTTTGGTTCGTTCCCAAGTGGATACGATAGAATTGTCTTCAAAAGTATTTTCCAGAATTTCGGAATAAGGAACTTGCAAAATAGCCCAACCGCCGGGTTTCAAAACTCTGAAAATTTCCTGCATGGCTTTCCGATCGTCGATAATGTGCTCCAACACATGGTTGCATACCACCACATCGTAAAAATTGTCTTTCATTTCCAAATCAGTAATGTCCAAATCACGTGTTCTTCTATCGTAATAATAGCCCATACTTTCGGCATCTTTTACGCCATTGGTATAATGGATGTTGGGCAGCGATTGAAAGAGTTCTTTTAGCCAAGCCTCTGGAGCAATGTGTAATAATCGAAGTGATTGATCAAAAATAGCAGTGTTTTTTTTGAGATAAAGGTAAATCAAACGATCGCGATCTTTGGCATAACAACGCGGACAAGTACAATTTTCGCGAAAACCACTTCCAATAATCTGGTATTTATCAATCACCGAAAATTTTTCTCCATCAGCAAGCATTTTTCGGAAACTGTGTTGGCAATACGGACAATAATAGGTGTTTCCTTTATAAACTACGCCCAAAATCTTTTGATACGTTCCGCGTAGTTTTTTTCCTAACCAAAAAGGAATTAACCGCTTTATATTCTGCTTCCATGTATTCATAATTTAATTTCCCCTTTTAGCACGTTCCCATTTAACTGATTGATTTCCCATAATGTATCGTTTCAATCCCATAAAAACCGAAAGATTCATGATAAAGAAATAGTAAGGAACAAATAGGATTTTTATCTTGATTTGATGATTTTCGAGAAACCAGCCGCTCAGAGCAGCAACATAAAAGAGAACTTGACCCCAAAAAAAGTAAGCGAACAAACTTTCCGGATTGATGAAGCCTTCGTTGTACGAAATAATTCCATTTAGAATAAGAATGAGTAGGAGACCTAATGGAGCCAAGGTCCAGCGCAAAACGCGGTGCGAAATAAATTGAAATGAAAGCAGACCGTATTTGAAGATATTAAAGATGGGCAACAATCGGACGATGGATTGGAAACCACCGGCCGAGATGCGTACTTTTCTTTTCAGTTCTTCTTTTACATTGGCCGATGCCGTTTCAATAGCATAGGCTTCTGGGTCGTATTGAATCGTAAAGCCTTTCATAGCAACACGCAGAGAAATAATCATATCGTCCAAAAGAGTATCTTTTTCAACATGTTCGAACAATTCTGTTCGGATGGCAAATAGTTCGCCTGCAGCACCTACTACCGAATACAATTCGGCATCCCATTTTTTCAATGTAGATTCGTATTTCCAATAAATTCCTTCAGTTCCTGCTGCGCTATCTTTGTCTTTTTGATAGATTCGTTTTTCGCCCGAAACGCAGCCCACTTTTGGATCTTTGAAAAGATTCACAATTCGCCGTATCGATTCATGACCAAGATTGGTATTCCCATCCGAAAATATAACAATAGGCGAACTAACAAAAGCCATTCCTCTATTCATGGCCCCAATTTTTCCTCCACGTGCATCTTCGTGATACACTTGAACGCCTTTATCGGCATATTTGCGCAACAATTCAGGCGTTCCGTCGTTTGATCCGTCGGTTATCCATACTTGTGTTACTTTTTCTTGAGGATATTCCAATGAAAATGAATTGGCCACTTTTTCATCTACATAATCCTTTTCGTTGTAGGCGGCCACAAACAAAGTTACTTCAGGCTCGTAATTTTCTTCAACTTTGCGATTCGGTTTTCTTTTGAAAACGCGTTTCAGGCGAACAAGAAAATAAAGCAATATTCCATAGCCTACATAAGTGTAGAAAATAATGAAAAGAAAAATCCAGAAAATAATCTTTAGTGTGAGCATAATGAAAATTTAAAATTTAAAATTAGAAAAATACTAAAATAAATTAAACTAGAATGCAGGTTTAAAGATACACTATTTAACAGAGAGATGGATTTCAACTTCATCGAATTGTGGTTAAATAAGCTGGCAATCATTGTTCGAAATTGCAAACTGTTCAATTATTATTGCTCTAAATTAAAGATTAATTTGAAACCACAAGAAAAAAATGCAAAGATTAATTTTTTCGAAAATGAATAATGACAATGGCGCCTACAATTATTAAAAGCGCCCCAATGAATGTTTTGAGTCCCATCAAGGAGGTTTCTATCCAGCTAACATCCATGTAGAACAGCAAAGCCATCACAAAGAAGGTGATAATGGGATTTAGACTAATGATTACACTCACTTTGTTGACTTGGGTATATTTGAAGGCCACAACCAGAAAGCCATAAGCCACAATGGTATTTATGGCCAAGAAAATCAGCAGCGACCATTGGCCAATTGTAAGATTTGCAAAAAGCGAAAGGTCGGCAAATGGAAAAAGCAGGAGAGCAGGAACAGCGTAGATAAGCAAATTCAAAATTTGAGGATCGAACGATTTGACCAAATGTTTTTGCAAGGCAGCGTACAAAACCCAACCAATAGCAGCTCCAAAAATCCAGAAAAACCCTTGATTGAAAACATCGGCTTTAGCTTGTATCATTCCTTCCAATTGATTTAGATAGAACAAAGCCAATCCAACAAATGCTACACCAAAACCGAAAATTTGTACTCTATTTACGCGCTCCTTATACACAACAAAACCGATAATTCCCAGAAGAATGGGCCCAATTTGTATCACTATCTGAGCGGTGTTTGGATTTGTTAGATTCAGCCCAACGGTAAATGCGATAAAATTGAAACTCAATCCAAAGGCCGCCAAAATGGCCAAAAAAGGAGGTTTTTTGAAAATGACTAATTTTTCGGGCGCTTTAAATAGAAAATAGATAAACAAACTCAGAAATGCCACCGTAAACCGAAACCAAACAATGTTGACAGTTGGCATAAATTGGAGTGTAACTTTTAAAGCAATGGCCAAAACGCCCCAAAAAAGAGCAGTTATACTGGCATAAATGATTCCTCGGTATTGAATGAAAAATTCGTTAAATTTGGTTGTCAAGGTTTTAGGTTTTGGAGTGTTAATTATTTTTGTAGGCGCGAAATTACATAAAAATGAATATCTTCGTGCTATGGCAAATGAATTTACTTATAAGTGTGTGAATTGTGGAGACTCATTTCCAAACGAAGGAATTCTTTATCTATGTCCACATTGTTCCAAACTCAACAAAAGTGGAGAAGCATTGAAAGGAGTGTTGAGGCTCGTTTTTCCTTATGCTTTGATTAAGCGTAAATTGGAGCTAAACGCAAATTATTTGGAAGAAAATAATTACCTCTGCCTACTCCCGCTAAAAAGCCTGAGTTCGCTTCCTCCAATGCAAGTTGGAAATACTCCATTGTATAAAGTAGAAATGGAAAAAAATAATTCATCTTCTGTTTATTTAAAAATGGATTCGCTCAATCCCACTTTTTCTTTCAAAGACAGGGCTTCGGCACTTGTTTCCGCTTTCGCGAAAGAAAACGGAATCGATACTATTATTGCCGCTTCAACCGGAAACGCAGGATCCTCTTTGGCTGGAATTTGTGCCTCGCAAAAACAAAAAGCCATTATTCTGGTTCCCGAAAATGCACCAAAAGCCAAACTTACCCAAGTGCTCATGTACGGAGCCAAATTGATTCCTGTAAAAGGAACCTACGACGATGCATACGATCTAAGTCTTAAACTGACCGAAAAACATAACTTATACAATCGAAATACAGCATTTAATCCTTTGACCATAGAAGGAAAGAAAACAGTTTCGTTCGAATTGGTGCAGCAGTTGAAAGGTGCACCCGACAAAGTTTTTGTTTCGGTAGGCGATGGTGTAATATTGGCGGGCGTTTACAAAGGATTCGAAGATTTGTTGGAAGTTGGATTGATTTCGAAAATGCCTCAAATCATTGCAGTTCAGGCCGAAGGAAGCTCCAATTTGATCGATAACTTGACAAGAGAAGCCGTTTTTTCGCCAGCTCATACAATTGCCGATTCCATTTCGGTTGATATTCCGCGCAATTTTTTTATGGCCCGCGATTTTTTAATTCGTTATTCCGGTATTGGAATTAAAGTAAGCGACCAGCAAATTCTGTCGGCCTCTGTTGACCTAGCCCGAAATTTTGGCGTTTTTGCTGAGCCGGCTGCAGCAGCTGCTTATGCTGGCCTGTCGAAATATAAGTCCGAAAACAAAATAGGGCAGGAGGAACGCATTGTGGTGTTGATTACAGGAAATGGCTTGAAAGATATTGGTTCAGTTTCCAGTCAAATCCATTTTCCCGAAGCTGTAGATCCAAATACCTATCATTTTCAATAAAATCTCTATCAAAAGAAATAACAGTAAATATCTACGATTGTAGCCTTTTCAACTAAGTTTTTTCTACATTTGTCAGCCTAAAGAAACACATAGAAATTTTTGAATGAAAAATCAAGAACAACCCAATCAGAATCCTGAGGAAGTGAATATACCTGCTCAGGAGGAGAATGCTGAAACTGTTGTGCAAACAGTTGAAAACCATACGGAAACAGAATCTCCAGACGCTAAATTTTCAGAAACTGAAAATGAAGGCGAAGTAATAAACGAAGTGATAAACGAAGTAACGGCTATCCAAAATGATGTGGACGAATCGTACGATTTTGGAGCTGAACATGCTGATCCGGAAGAAGAAGAGGATGAGGATGAAACCGAATTGACGGATCAAGAACTCGAAGTTCAATATCAGGGTTCTACGATTGCAGAACTCCTAACTGCTTTGGAAGTCTTGTTGCACGAAAATGAGTTACAAGCCATACGATCGAAAGCAAGCGTTTTGCGTCGGTTTATCGATCAAAAAATGGCAGAGGCTGATAAATTAAGCCTAGAAAAATTTATCACCGAAGGAGGAAATGAAGCCGAGTTTTCTACCGAAGACAATGAAGATCATCAACGTTACCGCAAAATATTAGATTTATATCGGAACAAAAGAGCAAAAGTTCGTGAAGTACAAGAGCATCAGCAAGTGCAAAATTTAGCAAAGAAAAACGAGCTGCTCGAAGAATTGCGTTCTTTGGTAAATTCCGACGAGACTTTAAAATCTACCTACGATAAATTTAAAGAAATCCAAGAGCGTTGGAAAGAGATAGGAATGATTCCAAAAAATGAAATGGGCGAACTTTGGCGCAATTATCATTTTCTTGTTGAAAAATTCTTTGACAAAGTAAAAATTAGCAACGAATTACGCGATTTGGATTTGAAAAAAAGCTTAGAAGCAAAAATGCAACTCTGCGAAAAAGCAGAAGAGCTTTTGCTCGAAAAATCGGTTACCAAATCGTTTAAATTACTTCAGAAATACCACGAAGAATGGAAGATAATTGGTCCGGTTCCTACTCAAAATAAAGAAGAAGTTTGGGAACGATTTAAAGCCATTACAGATAAAATAAACCTGCGTCGCAGAGATCATTATAAACAATTGCAAGATAATCTCGACGATAATTATAAAGCGAAATTGGCTTTGATAGAAAAAGCAGAGGCTCTTAGTAGTCAAAATTTTAATTCTATCAAAGATTGGAATAAACAGACCGACGCATTAAATGATTTATTAAAAGCCTGGAAAACAATTGGTCCAACTCCCCGAAAAGTAAACGACGAAGTTTGGCATCGTTTTAAAGGACATCTTAATTTGTTTTTTGCTGGTAAGAAAAAATTCTACAACGAGATAAAAGACGATCAAAACAATAACTACCAACAGAAATTGGCCATTTGCATAGAAGCCGAATCTTTAAAAGACAACACCAATTGGAAAAAAACCACCGAAATCCTTATCAAACTTCAAAATGATTGGAAAACAATTGGTCCTGTTCCACGCAAATATTCCGATGTTATATGGAAACGTTTTCGTAAAGCCTGCGATTCGTTTTTCGAAGCGAAATCGAATCATTTTAAAGATTTGGTCGATTCGGAATCTGAAAACGGAAATCTGAAATCGGCTCTGATCGAAGAAATTAAATCGGCCACTTTTTCGGAAAATAAAGCTGAAAATCTGGAATTGATAAAGGCTTTTCAAAGAAGATGGATGGAATTGGGCAATGTGCCCCGAAAGGATATGGATCGATTGAATAAAGCATACCGCGAAGCCGTGGATGCTCAACTTGCGAAATTCCATATTTCGGGTGCCGATTTTAAAAATGCCGGTTTTAAAGAAAAGATTCATAAGATGAAGGAACATGAAGATAACTTTCACTTGAATAAAGAAAGATACGGACTTCAGAAAACTTTGGAAAAAATGCAAGAAGATGTGTTGGTTTGGGAAAACAATATGGGATTTTTTGCCAATACAAAAAATGCAGAAGTGCTTATGTTGGATTTTGATAAGAAAATTAAACGTGCAAAAGCAGAGATTGCAGAGATGAAAGAAAAGCTGCGAATAATTGATAAAGGCTAATATTTTTTGGCCAATAAAAAACCGCTAAAGAAATTTCCTTTAGCGGTTTTTTTTATGATTGATCGTTTAAAACAATTCTTGCAATTTAGCCTTTACTTCTTCCGGATTTGGATTGATAGGAAAAGAAAGACAAGGTTTTAAGGCATACAAATCTTTGTGTTCCAGCTTGAATTTTGCTTCTCCTCCTCCGGTAATATTGAGTAGAATTAGGGCATCTTTCTCAATTTTCCCATCCAGTACAGCTTGTTTTAGGCTTGCCACAGCCACCGAAGCGGCTATATGAATGTCTATTCCTTCCATTTCTTCAAAGAGTTTGGCTGCTTCCAATGCTGCTTGATTGTCCACAAGGAGTATTTCTCCTTTGCTGTCTTTGAGCGCATCATACAAGCCGCCGTAAATGGAATAAGGTGGTTTTCGGTTGCTCAATACTTTCGCCAAAATTTGTTCCACTTGTTCGCGGGCTTTGTCATCGTCCAAGGGAAGCAATTGTCTCGAATCTATCTGCCATGCATCATAAAGAGGCTGAAACGGACTGTTTTGCGAAACCATCAGTTTCATTTTTGTATGGCCAAAACGTCCATCTTCCAACAAACGGATATTTGCTTCCCAAGCAGCAATGGCTCCAGTGCCGCTTCCTACTCCTTGAAAATAATAATCCGGAATTTGCCCAATTGCGGTGACTGCCGAAAGGGTGGTTGTTCCCATTCCATCGCGGCGAGCAACATTTTTTGCACCACCTTCTGCCACATATTTATCCAACTCGCAAGCGATATTGGAAAGATGGATGGCATCAAAATAATCACTTCCTTTTGCCGAACTTACCAATTTTACATTTTCGTTGATGGGTGTATCAAACCACAAAGCATCTAAGTTGTCTTCGGGAACAAAAAGCAGCAATGGAATGTTGTTGTCAGAACACACTTTGGCAAACGAGCGCGCGGTATTTCCGGCCGAAGCCACCACCAGCACTTTGTTGAAATTTTCAGGCATTCGGCCAAGGACGGAGTAGGCTTCTGTTTCTTTAAAAGAACACGTTTTCATATTCGCCCCTTTTTCGGGCCAATAACCGCTAAAAGTGATATATAAATTGGTCAATCCAAATGCCTTGGCCAATTTTTCGCTTTTATAACTAATAGGAGCAGCCGATCCCTGCAATGTTCTTCGAATTGGAAGCCAGTTGGCAAACTGATAAAAACCATGCGCGTTTTCTCCTAAATCCAATTGTTTTTTTTCGTAAACGGCCCGAATCAATGTTGGTTCATTTTCATCTGGTGCTTCTAGTGTCCATCCTTTGTCAGGGAATAATTGTCCTGTTCTTACGCTTTGAAGTAGGTAGTTTGTGCCTTGGTAGTTTTCAATCATTCGCTCAAATTTAAGAAGCAAATGTAAGAAATTTAATAAATTCTATATCCTTGTTCATGCAGAAAGAAGCGAATTCTAAACGGATCTAAATTACTGAAAATACGAACCGATGGACTGAACACTTATCTGGTCTATTTCGAGAGAACAGAAAGCAGTGATAAAAGCATTGGCAAGGCGGGCATTGGTGATCAAAGGAATATTCAAATCAATGGCCGTGCGCCGAATGGTGTAGTCGTTGTTCAGTTCGTCGCTCGAGAGATTTTTTGGAATATTTACCACAAAATCTATTTTCCGTTCGCGCATAAAATCCAAACAATTCGGATGCCTTTGGTCGTCGGGCCAATGCAAAACTTCTGAAGCGATGTTGTGCGTTTGAAGAAAATCATGAGTGCCTTGCGTGGCGTAAATTTTCAAGCCTCTTTCTATCAAAAATTTTGTGGGAGCAAGAAGTTCTAATTTTGAGCGCGTATCGCCCGAAGATAGCAAAACAGCTTTTGTGGGAATAGTATATCCTACCGAAAGCATCGCTTTAAGAATGGTGTCGTTCATATCTGTGCCTATACAACCCACTTCGCCGGTGGAGGCCATATCAACACCCAAAACCGGATCGGCTTTTGTGAGTCTGGAAAAGGAAAATTGCGAAGCTTTGATACCGATGTGATCCAAGTCGAAGATGGATTTTGGCGGTTTGGTAATGGGAATTCGCAACATGACTTTGGTTGCGGCCTCAATAAAATTCTCGCCTAAAACTTTCGAAACAAAAGGAAAAGAGCGCGAAGCCCGAAGATTGCATTCAATCACTTTCACTTCGTTGTTTTTGGCTAAGAATTGAATATTGAATGGACCCGAGATTTCCAATTCTTTGGCAATTTGACGTGCGATTCGTTTTATTCTTCGGAGTGTTTCAAAATACACCTTTTGTGGAGGAAAAACCAATGTGGCGTCGCCGGAGTGAACGCCGGCAAATTCGATGTGTTCTGAAATAGCGTAAAGTTTTATTTCTCCAAATTCGGCCACTGCATCAAATTCGATTTCTTTGGCTTGTTCAATAAATTGGCTTACCACCACCGGATGTTTTTTCGAAACATTCGTGGCCAAGGTAAGAAAATGTTCCATTTCAACTTTGTTCGAAACCACATTCATGGCTGCACCTGACAAAACATACGAAGGACGAATGAGCAGCGGAAAACCCACTTCATCGGCAAACTCATTCACCGACTCAATGCTGCTTAATTCCTTCCATCTAGGCTGGTCGATATGCAAGGTGTCAAGCATTTTTGAGAATTTATGTCTGTCTTCGGCTCTGTCGATCGAAATAGGCGAAGTCCCCAGAATGTGTACGTTCAATCGATGCAAACGGAGCGCCAAGGAATTTGGAATTTGACCACCAACGGAAACAATAATTCCTCTCGATTTCTCCAAATCTTCGATGTCTAAAACACGTTCGAGCGAAAGTTCGTCAAAATACAAGCGATCGCAAACATCATAATCGGTACTCACCGTTTCGGGATTGTAATTAATCATAACAGCTTCGTAATTCTGCTTTCGGATTTCGTTCAATGCATTTACACTGCCCCAGTCAAATTCCACGCTACTTCCAATGCGATATGCGCCTGAGCCCAAAACGATGATCGAATTGTTGTTGTTTTTGTATTGAATATCGTGGCTCGTTCCATGATAGGTCAAATACAAATAATTTGTTTGAGCCGGATATTCGGCAGCCAAAGTGTCGATTTGTTTTACAGAGGGAACAATGTTTCTTTTTTTGCGATAGGTTCTTACACGTAATAGGCCAGCTTCCATATCTTCGTCTGTGCTATTTAAAACAATTCGGGCCAATTGAAAATCCGAAAAGCCTGCTTTTTTGGCCGTTTTTAGTAAGTCGTCCTCCAAATTTTCGAGCGCGTTGAAATTTGAAAGTTCTTTTTCGATGGATAGAATGTTCGACAATTTCTCTATGAACCAGCGATCTATTCCAGTCAAATCGTGAATTTTATCTATACTCCACTCTTGTTTTAATGCCTGAGCGATGTAAAAAATCCGTAAATCTGTTGGGTTTTTAAGCGCATCTTCCAAATTGTTTGTCATCAATTCTTTGTTGGCCGTAAAGCCATGCATTCCTTGTCCAATCATCCGGAGTCCTTTTTGAATGCTTTCTTCAAAACTTCGACCGATGGCCATAATTTCGCCAACACTTTTCATCGAAGAGCCTAAAAGGTGAGAAACACCATTGAATTTGCCCAAATCCCAGCGCGGTATTTTGATTACCACATAATCCAGTGCAGGCTCAAAAAAGGCAGATGTAGTCTTCGTTACACTGTTTTTTAGTTCGTGCAATCCATAACCGAGTGCGAGTTTTGCTGCAATAAAAGCCAAAGGATAGCCCGTAGCTTTGGACGCCAAGGCCGATGAACGCGACAATCGGGCATTGACTTCAATTACACGATAATCTTCCGAATTTGGATCGAGCGCAAATTGTACATTGCACTCTCCAATTACGCCCACTGCGCGAATAATTTTGATGGATATTTCGCGAAGTTTGTGGTATTCGGTATTGCTTAGCGTCTGCGACGGAGCCACCACGATGCTTTCGCCTGTATGAATTCCCAAAGGATCAAAGTTTTCCATATTGCAAACGGTGATGCAATTGTCGAACTGATCGCGAACAACTTCGTATTCCACTTCTTTCCATCCTTTCAATGATTTTTCTATCAAAAGCTGACTGGAAAAAGAAAAAGCAGAGCTTGCCAATTTTTTTAGATCTTCCGGCGAATAGCAAAAGCCACTTCCTTGTCCGCCAAGTGTAAAAGCGGCTCTGGCGATAATAGGATAACCAATTTTTTCGGCCGCATTGTGTGCTTCTTCGAGCGAAGTGGTGGCGATACTTTCGGCTGTGTTTACTTGAATCGATCTCAATTTATCGGCAAACATTTGTCTGTCTTCGGTCAAAATAATGCTACTTATTGGTGTTCCAAGTACTTTTACATGGTATTTTTCAAAAACTTTTTTTCTGAATAAGCTGATTCCAACATTCAGAGCTGTTTGTCCGCCAAACGACAGCAATATCCCATCGGGCATTTCTTTGGCAATAATTTTCTCTACAAAATAATCTGTCAGAGGTAAAAGATATACTTTGGATGCCAACTTTTCCGATGTTTGAACAGTGGCGATATTGGGATTGATGAGCACTGTTTCTATTCCCTCTTCTTTGAGTGCTTTGAGAGCTTGCGAACCGGAATAATCAAATTCGCCTGCTTCACCAATTTTTAGTGCGCCGGAGCCTAAAATCAATATTTTTTTATATGTCATCGCCTTTGTATTTTTTTATTTCGTCGATAAATAAATCGAAAAGAAATTCTGTGTCGGTAGGGCCACTCGATGCTTCGGGATGAAACTGAGTGGAAAAAAACGGTTTGTCTTTATGTTGAAATCCCTCGTTTGTTTGATCATTCAGATTTATATACGTAGGTTTCCACTGATCGTTCAAACTTGCATTGTCCACTGCAAAACCATGATTTTGGGAGGTGATAAACGCCCTTTGACTTTCGATATGCAATACAGGCTGATTGTGGCTTCTATGCCCGTATTTCAGTTTATAGGTTTGTGCTCCGCTTGCCAAAGCCATGAGTTGATTTCCCAAACAGATTCCGAACATAGGTTGATCTTTTTGGAATGCGCTTTCCAGATTTTTAATTGTGATATCACATTTTACCGGGTCGCCGGGTCCGTTTGAAATAAATAAACCGTCGTAGTCTTCATCAGAAAAATCGTAATCCCAAGGCACTCGAACAATGGTTGTATTTCTTTTTAAGAAATGCCGAATGATGTTGTTTTTTACGCCACAATCGATCAGCAAGATTTTGTATTTTCCTGAGCCAAACGTTTGTTTTTTATTTGTACTTACTTCGGCCACCAGATTTCTGAGATTGGGATCAATGAAAGGAATGTCTGTATTATTTTGGAGTATTTTTCCCAGCATACTTCCTTTTTCGCGCAGTATCTTGGTAAGGGCACGTGTGTCTATGTCGTAGATTCCGGGTATTTCGTTTTCTATCATCCATTCGTGAAGACTTTTTTTTGCATTCCAATGGCTGTAGGCATGAGAATAGTCGGAAACTACAAACCCGCTGATTTGTATTTTGTCCGATTCGTAATATTCCAATAGATTGTCTTTTGTATTTTGTCCGGGAACGCCATAATTGCCAATCAAAGGATACGTGGCCACCAATATCTGGCCTTTGTAAGAGGGATCGGTCAAGCTTTCCGGATAACCTGTCATGGCGGTATTGAAAACGACTTCGCCGGCAACGCTGGATTCAAATCCAAACGACTTTCCTTGAAATACAGTTCCGTCTTCTAAAACTAATGTTGTTGTTTTTGACATAGTAATTAAAAAAAAAGCCCTCAAAACATGCTGAGGGCTTGTGTTTAGGTTATAATAAATTGATCAATGTCGGGGAAATGCTTGCTAAGTGCAAGCAGATAGTTTTCTTTCGAAACATCTTCGCGAAAGACAATCAAAATGGTGTCGTTTCCGGCAAGCGTTCCAATCACTTCTTCGATGTTTGCATTGTCTAAACGAACAGCCACGCTGTTTGCAAAGCCACCTTCGGTTTTTAGTATGGCCAAATTTTTTGAAAATTGCAGCGATATGGCTCCACGTAAAGGCTGATCACTTTCTTCGTTTGGGATAAAATAAATACTTCCAAGATGAGTATCGTAAATTTTGCCCACTTTTAAATCGCGCAAATCGCGCGATAGCGTAGCTTGAGTCAGGTCAAATCCGCGATTTAGCAAAAGCAAAAGCAAATCCTCTTGGCGGCTGATTTTGTTTTTTGTAATGATTTCACGGATAATTCTGTGGCGGTCGAATTTGTTGTTCATTTTCTGAATTGTATATTTATACTTTCAGGATGCAAATATATGCTTTATTCAAATAGAATTTCAGCAAATTTTATAAACACATTGTTCATAAATCACCACCAAATATTCTCGAATAATCTTGCTGTCCGAAAAGTCGGTGGTAGCCGAAGAGAGGTCTGTTTACGGCTTTTGGCGTATTCTTTTTACTCAGGAAAAAGCAACTCAGTAGTGCGATTTCTCAATTTTGATTATTATTAAGCCCTTATTTTTGCTAGTGCATTGCATTAAGCGAACAATTCTAATTGTTGTTCTTCAGTTGGCAAATCGTTGAATAATTCGAGTTGGTTTTTGGCGGATTTTATCTTTTCTGTTTTATAATTGGCATAATCGTTCAAACAATCTTGAATCCGGTGTTTTAGTACTTTAATGGGCGAAGTATTATTCAGCTTGCTGTAATTTGCTAAGGATATCGCTTGTCGATGCGATAACTTAAATGCAATGGTTTTGAATTTTTTACGTTTCGATTTGAGTTTTTTTCGTTCACTCATAGACTCAGCGCTTTGTTGTAAAACTAACAATTTATAAAAACAGTTAAATTTCTTGGCTTAAGAATCTATTCACAATATTATTAACAATAATTTGGTGAAATATTGATGGGCAGTTTGGAGATTTGAATGCCGAAAACTCTATTTTTGAAAAAAATATTTTATGCGTATTCTAATTTTGTGTACTGGAAATTCTTGCCGAAGTCAGATGGCGGAAGGTTTTTTGAAGTCTTTTGACAAAAAAATGGAAGTTTATTCGGCCGGAACAAATCCGAGTAGCAAAGCCAATCCAAACGCGATTCTGGTGATGGCCGAAATTGGGATAGATATTTCGCAAGGCATTCCTAAAAATGTGGATGAATATGTGCATTTGGATTTTGATTTTGTCGTTACAGTTTGTGATCATGCCAAAGAAGTTTGCCCTATTTTTCAGGGAAAAGTCAAAAAACAATTGCACATTGGTTTTGACGATCCGGCCGAGGCTGTTGGCGAGCCAGTGGAGGTTTTAAAAATTTATCGCCGGGTGAGAGATGAGATTCGGCGCGATTTCAGACAATTTTTTTTAGAGAAATTAAAAGCATAAGCAGATGCCTTCACTCAATCGTCTTCGTTTTTTAGATCGATATCTGACGTTGTGGATATTTTTAGCCATGGCGATTGGTGTGGCTTTGGGTCATTTTTTTCCTGCAATTGCTCAGTTTTGGGATTCCTTTGCTTTTGGTTCGGTAAATATTTTTATCGCTGTTGGACTTATTTTAATGATGTATCCGCCTTTGGCAAAAGTAAAATATGAAGAACTTGGCAAATTGCTCAAACATCCTAAAGTTATTGCAATTTCACTCATTCAGAATTGGATAATTGGCCCAATTTTGATGTTTTTTTTGGCCATTGTTTTTCTGCGCGATTTCCCCGATTATATGGTGGGTTTGATTATCATCGGTATTGCGCGCTGTATTGCCATGGTAATTGTTTGGAACGATTTAGCCAAAGGCGATCGCGAATTGGCTGCTGCTTTGGTGGCTGTAAACAGTATTTTTCAATTGCTGTTTTTTTCGCTTTATACCTATTTGTTTGTGAAAGTATTTCCGGAGTGGTTTGGGTTGAAAGGCATTTTGGTAGATGTAAGCATATTTGATATCGCTCAATCGGTTCTTATTTACCTCGGAATTCCTTTTTTTGTTGGATATCTTTCACGCAAAATTCTTCTGCATCACAAAGGCGAACACTGGTATAATTCAAAATTTATTCCAAAAATCAGCCCCATCACTTTGTATTCTCTTTTGTTTACCATTCTGGTAATGTTTTCATTCAAAGGGGAGGCCATCGTTCAATTGCCTTTTGATGTATTGCGAATTGCGCTTCCCTTGATGGTTTATTTTATTAGCATGTTTCTTTTTTCTTTCTTTCTGAGCAAAAAGGCTGGCGCAAATTATGAACAAAGTGCAAGTTTAAGCTTTACGGCTGCAAGCAATAATTTTGAGTTAGCCATCGCAGTGTCGATTGCTGTTTTTGGAATAAATAGTGGAGTGGCTTTTGCGGCTGTAGTTGGCCCACTCATAGAAGTTCCCGTACTCATTGCTTTGGTGAATGTTTCGCTCTATTTTAAGAGACGATTTTTTTGATCCGAGAAGTGCTCATCCACTTTTAACTTTTTCAAAATCTGTTCCCATTTCTTTAGCTCTATCAGCGTAGCATTTTCTTGAGCGATGATTTGTTTTTGCTTATCACTGGTTTTTTGCATGCTTCTTTCGGTTCTCACCATTTCACGCGAAGCTTGATTGGCGGCTTCGGCAGCTTGTACTCCGTTTGCACGAAATCGCGTTTTGATCATTTCTATCGATTTTCGTGCGTCAGTAGCCTGCTTCTTGTTTTGCGATTTACTTAATTTTTCGTGAGGCGCTAATTCCGATTTGTAATTCAATTTTAGCGATTTAAAGGCCGATTTGGCTTTCTTGTAAAGGTTCAGATTTGATTGATAATTTCTATTTTCGACAGCATACAAACTATCCAATTTTGCAAGTTGCATTTTAAAGTCCGCCGCTTGGGCTAGGTATTTATTATAATAAGATTGTGCTATTTTGAGCGGTTCGGAAGTATTCGTTTGGATTGATTGTGCGGTAGTTTTGCCAATCAAAATAAATCCAACTAGGGCAAACAGGAATAGGACTCTGAGGTTTAATTTGAACATTTCGATCGGCTGTTTATTTATTTCTGAAAAACTGATCTATTCCATTTACAAAATCGACAAACGAATGAAACTCAGTTCCAATGAATTCAGGATTTAGTCCTAGCAGTTGCGCATTTTTGCCTGTATAGGGCCCAAAACAAGCAACGATTTGGTTTTCTATCGTTTCGATAGAAGTGATTTTGATGAGCGCCTCTATCTCTGCCGTACTAGTAAATGCAATTAAATCAATTTGGCCATTTTTGAGCAAATCAAGTTGCTCATTGTATTTCTTTGGATCTGCAATTCGAGTGATATAGCCTTCCGCCTTTTGCACCCGAAGTCCCAAATGATTCAAATCTCGTATAAAATTTGGAATTACATTGGGTTCTGTTACGCCAATTACCAAAGGAGCTACTATCCATAGATTTTGATTTTGAATATTGGGCTGATTTTTCAAAGCTTCTACAATTCCATTTGGCCCTGCTTCGCTTGGATGAAAAGCAACATTGACCCTAAAATTTTCTTTAAGGTAATTGATGTCGTTTCCCAAAGCACAAAATTTCACCTTTTTAAGGGCTTTTTTTGAAACAGAATTTGCTGCAATTCGGCTAAAAAATGCATCAATGGCCATTCTGCTCGGCAATACAACCCAATTTACAGAATCGATATTTCTCAGCAAGTTGTCGATGGCTTTTGTGTCTGGGTTGATAGCCGTTTCAACTGTAGGCATCAACACAGGAATGCCGCCTTTTTCCTTTATCAGATTCGATAAGCTTTTGGCATAATTGGATGGGGCGGTTACCAAAATATATTTACCGTTTATTCCTTCTGATAGGCCGGTGGCATAGTTTGTATTTGCAAAAATACCCAAGCCAAAAAGAACAATGAAGAAATGTTTAATTTTTGTGGTATAGTTCATTGTGGATAATTTTTTTCAATACATAATCAGCATGCAAAAGTGGAAATATTTAGGCAATTTTCAGACTGACAATTTTTCAAACTCTTGAATATACCAATCTATTTGTTTTTGCAATCCTTCTCTCAAATGTGTGCTCGGCTGGTAATTCAAAAGTTTTTTTGCTTTTCCGATGATCGCTTTTGTTTGCGTTTGATCGCCTTGAATAGGACTGTGCCATTTAAAGCGTGCTTTTTTGCCCATCAATTCTTCAATAAGTTTTATGCCCTCACCGGTTTTTACTTCTTGATCTGATCCAACATTGATTATTTCACCAATACATTTTTCCGCATTTTCAATCACACTTGCTAAGCCTTTCACGGCATCGCCCACAAAGGTAAAACTACGTGAATGATTTTCGCTTCCTTCGTACAAAGGAAATTCTTTGCTAGTTAAAATACTGTCAATCAATTTTGTGTATAATTTCTCAGGTCGTTCGCGAGGGCCATAAACCGAATACAATCGCAAGGAACATGCATTCAATTTTCCTTGACGATGTTGCGACATTGCAAACTGCTCAGCGGCCAATTTGGTTACGCCATAGTAGGAGGCAGGTTCGGGTGCCACTTCTTCGGTGCAAGTGGCTTCTCTGCCATAGACCGACGAAGTTGAAACATTTACGAAACATTTTAAGTTCTTATTTTCGATGGCAAAGTCGATTAAATGCACTGTAGCTAATAGATTGTTTCGGGCATATTCCTCGAAGCTTACCCGATCCGACAATCCGGGTTGACCGGCCAAATGAAATATAAAATCGTAATCCGTTGATAAAGCCTTTTTAAATGTCTCTTCTTTTAAATCATATTCAAGAATAGGAACTCCGGCTATATTTACCTGAGCGGCATTCAATTCTTTTTGTTTTCGCGAATAAAAGTCGGTATAAGCATCCAAACCGATTACTTCATGTTTTTGATTTGCCAAAAATTCGCATAAATGCGATCCAATAAATCCGGCGGCTCCGGTAACAAGAATTTTCATCTGTTTATAATTTNNATCCTCCTGTGTGTCAAAATTGTTTTGTCGTGGATGTTTCATTTTATATTATTTTGTTTTTTTTGAGAAATGCGATCCAATCATTTTCAGTTTTGCCTGAAAAATTGATTTGTGCATTTCACTCGTTTGTGTTTCTTAATCGATTAAAATAGGTGATGTAATTTTGAATGGTATTTTCGATTGAAAATGTACTATGAGCCGTATTTTTGGCTCCTTCCGACAGTGATTTTGCCAATTCCGGATTGCTTAAAATTTTGTTTACTTGCTGTGCCAATTGAGCAATGTTTTCGTCTTCAAAAAGCAATCCGTTTTTCATTTCTTTCACCAAATCTGGATTTCCACCTGCATTGGTAGCAACGATTGGCAGTTCCATATACATGGCTTCCAAGATGGCTTGCGAAAGACCTTCGGTGGTGGAAGGCAGAACATACAAATTAAAAAGCTTGTAATAGGCCAAAACTTCCGATGGATCCACCATGCCAAGAAAGTGAAGTGTGTGTTTCTTTCGGGCAATTTCCACCGCTTCCAAGCCCAGTCTTTCGGCCGTAAATCCAACAAAAAAAGCAGTTACCGGCTCATCTATCAAAGCCAAGGCTTTGACCAGTTGAATGTGTTTTTTCATTCGCGAAACGCAGCCAATTACTCGATTGCTCTGCGGTAGATTGTATTTTTTTCGGAGTTCGGCTACTTGAACGGCAGATATGTTTGCATATTTCTCGGCAGGAGTTCCGTTGTAAATGACCGTTACGTGATTTTTGGGTGTTCCAATTTTTACGAGCGCATCTTTAACGCCTTGGCTTACTGCAATAATTTGATCTGTTCCTTTGGTGTAAAACCAAGATTGAATTCCGCCAACCGAAAGTGGCATTTGACGCCTTGTGTGAACTAATTTTACCGGCAAATGGAACAACCATCTGGCAAAAATAGAAAGATATCGGTCGTAAGAAGCTTGGGCATTGATAATCTCTATCTTGTCGCGCCGAACGATATCCCGAATTCCTTTCATGGTTTTCAAATCCCATTTCGAAGCAAAAGGAAGATGTTCAATCTTTACGTTGCTTCCAGCCAATAAGCGCACATAAAGGCTTGTTGGTTGGCAGGCCAGCGTAACAAAATGACCATTTTGTGTAAGTCCTTTGGCCAAATAGCTGATAGACATTGTAGATCCGGCAATAACGCCTTCGTAAGTAAGAATGAGTATGTGCAAAGGTTTCATGGTACGTTCGGGAATATTTGGTAAATATCGGATTTTTTAGCTTTCAATAATGAAGTAGGTTAAGCCGATTTATTCGGTTGTAGGCTGTGCATTTTTCCTCTAGCCAAAGAGGCAAATACACCCAAAAAGCATAAAACGGCAAAAACAATAAACGCCATTTTTAAGGCCGCAAGCAATTGCGGAAGATTGTGATTGTCTATTTTAGTTTGTCCAATGAAATAAGCAAATAGCATCATGGCAATTCCCATACTCAGCATTTGGCCCAATAGGCGCATTGTCCCAACAGTTGCAGAAGCAATTCCAAGGTGTTTTCGTTCAACTGAACTCATGATTGAATTGCTGTTTGGTGAAGAAAACAAGGCAAAACCCAATCCTAAAATAGTGAGAACAAGCACAATATGTGCAAGTGAAGTTTCGGCAGAGATAAACGATAAAAGTGCCAACCCAATAGCCGAAATGGCCATTCCAGCCGAGGAAATGAGTCGAGGTTCTATTTTATCGGATAAACGTCCGGCAAGTGGAGAAAAAAGTGTCATTACTATGGGTTGCGAAACCAAAATAAAACCGGCTTCTTTTGGACTTAATGCTTTAAAATACTGAAGATAAAAACTGAGTAAAAAAGCCACCGCAAAGGTTGCACTATAATTGATTAAGGCGGCCAAATTGGAATAGCGAAAAGTAATATTGCTTTTAAATAGTTGAAGATTCAAAACGGGAAATTCCGATTTTAGTTCCCAAAAAATAAAAACAAACAACAAAATTGCTCCAAGCAACAGAAAGCTCGCCCCAAGCACACTAGGAAGTTTTGGAAAACCACTCATTATAAAAAATAAAGCAGCCGCATAAATAGCAGAGCCTGTCCAGTCGAAAGGCTCACCTTTGGATTCTATCCACTCGTTTTTGAGTTTACTCATGACAAAATAAAGCGCAATTATTCCCAAAAATGCTACAAAGAAGAAAATACTTCTCCAGCTCATGTATTGCGTAAGCAATCCGCCAACAAATGGTCCCAACGATAAACCTAAATAAACGGCACTTACCGCAATTCCCATCGCTTTTCCTCTTTCTTTTGGAGGATAAACCGCCGTGATGATGGCAATTCCGGTACTGAAAATCATGGCGCTTCCAATGGCTTGAATCACACGGAACGCAATGAGAAAAGTAATGTTTGGAACAAAGCCACAAGCCAGCGAAGCGATCGAAAACAAGATTATTCCATATAAAAATATTTTTTTTCGTCCATGAATATCGGCCAATCGGCCAAATGGAATGAGAAAAATGGCCGCTGCCAACAAATAGGAGGTAGCCACCCAGCTTAATGTGATTGCATCGGTCGAGAAGTCGATGCCAATGGTTGGAAGTGCAATGTTGATGGCCGAACCCATAAATGGTGTAAGAAAACTCGCTATGGATGCCACAAACAAAGCAGCATTTTTTTCTGAATGCAGCGTATTTGGTGGGCTTTGTTTTTGCGGCGAATTCATTTGTTTAGGATCTTGGGCTGAATGTTATCTACTTGAAAAATAAATTGGAATGCCGCAAACTAGTGTTCTCTATCTATATCGCGTTGAATATCTTTTTGTTTTATTGTTTCGCGTTTATCGTATGTGTGTTTTCCTTTTGCCAAGGCAATTTCAATTTTAGCCAAACCGCGATCGTTTATGAACAAACTGGTAGGAATAATTGTAAATCCTTTTTCGTCGAGTTTGATTTTAAGTTTTCGCAATTCTTTTTTGCTGAGAAGTAATTTGCGATCGCGCTTTACAACATGATTGTAATGGGTTCCAAGTGCATATTCAGAAATATGTAAGTTTCTAACAAAAAGCTCATGATCGATAAAAACACAATAAGAATCAGACAAGTTTGCTTTTCCATACCGAATCGACTTTATTTCCGTGCCTTGCAATTGAATGCCAGCAACAAAACGTTCGATTAAAAAATATTCGAAACTGGCTCTTTTGTTTTTTATATTGATTTTTGGAAGACTCATCCTTATTTTCTAATCGGGCAAAGATAGAGAATTTATTGTCATATCCCGATGAACAAGAAGTTGCGGAGAGATTCGAAAAGCGGAATCCGCAAAATAAATGCTAAACAGCCGGAAAAGTGATGGTTTCTAATTCAATGGCTCGTTGGTAAGCGGTCCTATTGATGGAAGTTTCAATTCCTTTGCTTTTTAAGAAAGCTAACAAATTTCCGGTTTTAAGATTTCCAATCATTTCTTGTTTCGACATGGGGCAGCCTCCAAGTCCATTCATTACCGTATCAAATCTTCTGCAGCCATTGTCGAAAGCGGCTTGGATATTCGGAAAACAATTGTCGCGCGTGGTATGCAAATGGGCACCAAATTCGATTTGGGGAAATTCGTTTACCACTGCCCGAAAAGCTTGTGAGATGGTATTTGGATTCCCTATTCCTGTTGTGTCGGAAAGTGCAATAATCTCAATTCCAATTTCTTGCATTTTTTTTGTCCATTTGTAAACCAAATCAGGATGCCAGAAATCGCCATAAGGATTTCCAAAAGCCATGGAAATATACACCACCAATTGTTTGCCTGTTTTTTTGCAAAGAGACTGAATTTGTTCAGTATCCTGAAATGCTTTCTCGAGATTTGAATTGATGTTTAATTGTAAAAATGTGTTGGAAATGGAAAATGGATAGCCTAGGTAATTGATCTGTTCGTATCGCGATGCATTTTGTGCCCCTCTTAAATTAGCAACAATAGCGAGTAACTTTGTGTTGCTGGGATTCAGTTTTTCGATAATACTTTCGGTGTCGCTCAGTTGAGGAATTGCTTTGGCACTCACAAAACTTCCGAAATCGAGCGTATCAAAACCAATTTCTAAGAGTGCGTTTAGATAATCAATCTTCTTTGTCGTAGGAATGAATTCCTTGATGCCTTGCATGGCATCACGCGGAGTTTCTATAATTTTGATCATGCCAAATTTAAAATCGAATGCGACTTCTGTTTTTTTGAGAAAATTTTTGTCCAAAATCCATGCTGACAGTTCTTGAAATTCAAATTTTCAGCAGTAAACAATTATAATTATTTTTGTTCTCCCAAGATAATTGGCAATCCATCTTTACTGTTTCCAATCACAACTACCTTGGTGTTTGGCGATTCGGCCAATTTAAGCGTGGCTTCAATTCCTTTTTCACGCAAAATTTTGTCAGTTAAACTGGCACTTAAAATTTCATTGGCACGTGCTTTTCCTTTTGCATCTATTTCGATACGTTGGGCTTCTTTTTGTGCTTTTTCCAATTTAAAAACGTATTCTAAACTTTCTTGCTCTTGTTTCAGTTTGTTTTCAATGGCTGTTTTGATAGTAGGAGGAAGCGTGATATCGCGCACCAAAACTTCGTTTACTTGTACATATTGTCTTACCAAAAGCTCTTTTGTTTCGTGGAAAATTTCATCTTGAATGGCATCTCTCTTCGACGAATAAATTTGCTCCGGTGTATATCTGCCAATGACNNCCTTTTTCTTGGTGCAATTTCCCCAATTCGGAATACGATGGCTGATACCAAACGGAAACATCGACCGTGATTTCCAGTCCATTGGACGACAAAACGGACATGCTTTCGGCAACTTCTAATTGCCGTACTTCATACACAAACATTTCGTTCCAAGGCATAATAAAGTGAAAACCTTCTCCATAGGTATTCTTGGTATCAACACCGGAAGTGGAGCCAAACAAACGGAATAATACGCCTCCTTGTCCGGATTTAATCGTAACAGTCATCGTTGTCCACGACACAACGAGAATGAGAATCGAAATAAGCAGAACTCCAATTGGCAATAGGTTTTTCAGTTTAAGATCTTGTTGTGTTTGCATTATTTTCTTTTTTTCAAAGATAATTTGTTTTGCCGAATTTTATGCCAATTTATTTTTTGGTTCTGAAACAAGCATTAAGCCAAAAAACATTAACAATCCGTTGATTATCAATAATTCAAATCCGAATTGATATCCGTTCAAAAGTTGAGGTGCATAGAATTGAATAAAGTAGGAAAGTATAGGAGAGAGCACGGCAATAAAGGGAACCCAACCGTCTTTTACACTTCGTTTTACAAAGATTCCAAAACTGAATAATCCAAGCAAAGGGCCATAGGTATAACCTGCAATAGTAAACAACTTTGTAATAATGGCTTGATCGTTGATTAAGTTGTAACCCACAATCACCAAAATCATCACTATGGCCATTCCAAGATGACTCATTTTACGGATTTTAGTTTTCTTTTCCTTCGAAAGATTTGGTTTTCTTTCGATTCCTAAAATATCGAGTGTGAAAGAGGTTGTAAGGGCTGTTAAAGCACTATCGGCACTACTATAAGCAGCCGCAATAAGTCCAATTACAAAAACGATTCCTGCAAAAATACCCATGTGATTCAAGGCAATGGTTGGAAATAAATTGTCGCTGGTACCCGAATAAACAATTCCTTTTTGTTGAGCATAAAAGGCCAAAAATGCGCCCATTATTAGAAAAAGAAAATTTACGGGAACAAGCGCCCAGCTCATCCAATACATGTTTTTCTTTGCTTCGGGCAGGTTTTTGCAACTTAGGTTTTTCTGCATCATGTCTTGATCCAATCCGGTCATCACAATGGCTATAAATGCACCCGAAACAAACTGTTTTACAAAGAAATATTTATCGCGCCAATCGAAGAAAAACATTTGAGTGTATTGGGCTTCTCGAATGCTGCTATACAATTCCCCAACCGTTTTTCCTAACTGGGAAGAAATTAGAAATAAAACGATTACAACGGCCGCTAACATAAATGTTGTTTGAAGCGTATCTGTCCAAACAATCGTTTTTATTCCGCCTTTCCAAGTATAAAGTAAGATGATTCCAACAAAAACAATGACAGAGATCAGAAAAGGAACATCATAGCTATCTAGCACAAAATATTGCAAAACACTTATTACCAAAAACATTCGAAATGAAGCACCAATAATGCGCGAAAGCAAAAAGAAGGCAGCTCCGGTTTTATAAGAATACATTCCAAATCGCCCAAGTAAAAAACTATATATTGAGGTCAAATTTAGTCGATAATAAATAGGAAGCAATACGTTTGCAATCACAAAATAACCAACCAAATAGCCGAATACAATCACCATATATGAAAATTTGGTTGTACTCACAACTCCGGGAATAGAAATAAAAGTAACACCGCTGAGCGAAGCGCCTACCATTCCATAAGCTACCAAATACCATGGCGAGCTTTTATTTCCAATGAAAAAACTTTCGTTGGTGGCTTTTCGGCTGGTGAGCCAACCCACTATAAACAGCAATAGTGTGTATGCAAAGAAACTGAGAAGTATGAGGTTTGGTGCCAATTTAGGGTTGGTTTAGAGCGTGAGCAAATTGATATAAGGAAGTAAAAGATTGAAATTCGTTTGTTGTAATTTTTTTATGCGTTTGGATAAAAATACATTGCATTCCTGCATTTTTCCCAAATTCCATGTCTGTTTTTGTGTCGCCAACCATAAAACTTTTGCTGAAATCGACATCGGGGAATTCATTTTTTGCTCGAAGTGCCATCGATATTCCTGGTTTACGGCAATTTGGTTTTTTGGAAGCTAAATCGGGACAGAAATAAATACCGTCGATTCGTCCTCCGGCTAATTGAATCTGATTGAGCATATAGTGATGAATTTTCTCTAATTCCTCCGCCGACATTTTGCCTTTGCCTATTCCTTGTTGATTGGTTACAATGAAAATATATTTAAAAATGGATGAAAACCGTTGAAAAGCTTCCAAACTTCCGGGTAGAAAAACAAATTCTGAAGGCGTTTGAATGTAGCCATCCATAATACGCTCATTGATTACCCCATCTCGATCGAGAAATAAACTCCATTCGTTTTTCAAATTTTGCAGATCTTGCATTTTATCTCGGGAAAATGGTTTTTTCTACAATCTCACACAAACTATGGCCAATAAGCATGTGAAGTTCTTGAATGCGAGGCGTATCTGTTGATGGTATTTGCAGACAAATTTGTGCAATATTTTTGGCCTTTCCTCCACCATTTCCGGTAAATGCGACCGTTTTAATTCCCATTTCACGCGCGGCCTCAAAGGCTTTAACAACATTGGCCGAATTTCCGCTTGTACTCAATCCAATCAACATATCCCCACTTTTTCCGTAGGCTTTGATCATTCGAGCATACACTTCGTCGAAAGAATAATCGTTGGCAACAGCCGTTAAAAAGGACGTATTTACATGCAAGGCTTCGGCAGCAAGCGGTGGCCGATCATAATAAAATCTTCCCGAAAGTTCGGCGGCAAGATGCTGAGCGTCGGCAGCACTTCCTCCGTTTCCGCAAAACAAGACTTTGCCGCCGGAGTTGAATACGTTCACCATTTCCTGAGCAATCGTCGTCACTTTTGCCAGGAGACTTTCATCAGTTAATACAGCTTCTTTTAATGCGATGGATTCCTTCAATGCTCTTTGCAATTCCATAATTATGCTTTTTGCAAAAATAAGATAAGTTTTGAAAGCAAGCCAAATTTAGTGTACCACCGACAGATTCTTTCTAAAAACGGTCATAAATTGGTTTCGGCTTTATCTACAATTTAATGTTCACAAATAAGTTTATCAGCGGAAGATGTGCTATTTTTGTCCATTACTTTTGTGGAGTAGAATTTGAATTATGCGTATTCGTGCGATTCTAGGAATTGTCATCTTTTTTGTTGTGTCTTCGCTTTATGCTCAGCAAGAAGTGGAGCAGGGCGTTTTGGATACTTTAAATATCCGAATGGAATTGAAATACAGCAAGGATAAGCAGCAAAATGAAATCAACAATATCCTTAGAGCCATTGCCTATACAAATCAAAAACCGGTCGAAACAATTTCTATCAATTGGTCGTTGGTTACACATTATCAGGTATATAGATATGAAAATGGAAGTTTTAAAACCGAAGTTTCTATCAAACCACTTCCCGTTGTGGGCGAAACCAAATTGTACGAGTTTTCTGCCGAAGATTATATTTTNNCCCAAACTAATCGGTTTTCGGCTTCGTATTTTCAAAGAAGACAAATCTTTGGTCTATTTGAAATATTTTAGTGAAAAAACACCTTCTGTAAAATCAGTAGACGAAATTGCTATGCTTTCGATGTGGCATCAGCGATGGGCCAAAGGTTACTATATTGTGATTGATGAGCACAATTTTCAGTACAACAAAAACGATTATACGTTCGAAGAATGGTTTCAAATGACCAATGATTACAAAGCGGCTGAATTTTTTCTGAAAACACTTTCTGCCGAATATCAAAATTTGCAACAAAATCCACCAAGCCCATTGCTCTTTTTGGTGAGAAGCTTGCGCGAATTGAATTATTTGNNCGAAAAGTTTGCAGCAGATCGACGAATTAATACTGCAGGAAAATTTTGGTGAAGCCCTTTTTAAATTGAGCAACCTAGAAAATTTTGGCCGACAAACCCCAGCCGATGACAGCGATGAAATTCTATTTAATCAACTAAAAGCAAAAGCAGCCTATGGTTTGTATTTGAATTATTTGGCTGTGGTGGACAAAGCTTTAAAAATAAAAAACACAAATTTGGCCGTTCTATACATTCAAAAAGCGAACGATTTTCAAAAAATCTATTTCAGAGAAATACTTACCAATGCGATGGTCGAAAAGAAATTGAACGAATTATTGGCCATTTGCTACAGCGATTATCAACGCTTGCTGGATAAGAATTTAACACTCGAAGCTGCCGCTAAACGCGACACCATTCGGAGTCTTTTATTCGAATTTAGGCTCGACGGACATGATGCTATGCTCAATCAATTGAATGTTTCGGATAATCAGGCTTTAAAAATAAAATCGAATTAGAGCCTTTTCGTTTTGTATTTGCGCTTTGTAAGATTGGTAAAACAGAGCGCAAAATTTCTTATTTTTGCAAAAAAATTTCAGATGTTAGATAAGTTGGCCGGAATAAAAAGGCGTTATGAAGAAATTGGTGAACAAATGACCGACCCTGCAACGATGGCAGATATGAAGAAATACGTTCAATTAAATAAAGATTATAAAGAGCTGGAGCCTTTGGCCGAGGCTTATATTACCTATAAAAACATTGTCGAAAATATCGATTCGTCCAAAGAAATCATTAAAAATGAAAAAGATGAAGAGTTCAAAGAAATGGCGCGCGACGAACTCAATGACTTGATTCGGCGGAAGGAGCAACTCGAAGACGACATCAAAACCATGCTCATTCCTAAAGATCCTCAAGATGCAAAAAATTGCATTCTTGAAGTCAGAGCTGGAACTGGTGGCGATGAAGCGAGTATTTTTGCAGGCGATTTGCTTCGCATGTATCAAAAATTTTGCGAAACAAAAGGCTGGAAATTTGATCTTGTCGATATGACCGAAGGCACCGTTGGTGGCTATAAAGAGGTGATTGTAAACGTGAGTGGAAAAGATGTTTACGGAACCATGAAATACGAATCTGGTGTTCATCGCGTTCAACGCGTTCCACAAACCGAAACCCAAGGCCGCGTGCATACTTCGGCGGCTACTGTAGCCGTATTGCCCGAAGCGGAAGAATTTGATATCGATCTAAATCCGGCCGATATTCGGAAAGACACCTATTGCTCTTCAGGACCAGGCGGACAAAGTGTAAACACCACCTATTCCGCAATTCGACTTACGCATGCTCCCACTGGAATCGTGGTAACATGTCAGGACGAAAAATCGCAATTGAAAAATTTCGACAAAGCAATGAAAGTATTGCGTTCTCGTATTTACGAATTGCAATATGCCGAATACATGAATGAAATTTCTTCCAAACGCAAAACGATGGTTTCAACGGGCGATCGATCGGCAAAAATCAGAACCTACAATTATCCGCAAGGCCGCGTTACAGATCATCGAATTGGATTGACACTTTACAATTTATCAACGATCGTAAATGGCGATATTCAAGAAATCATTGATAAATTGCAGATAGCTGAAAACTACGAACGCCTCAAAGAGCAAGAAGAAAAACAACTCTAAAAATAGAAAATGACTAGGCAGGAATTGATAAAACAGATTCGCAACAAAAAGTCGTTTTTATGCATTGGATTGGATAGCGATATCGATAAAATCCCAAAACATTTGCTTTCCGAACAAGATCCTGTTTTTTCGTTCAACAAAGCCATTATCGATGCTACCAGCGATTTTGCCGTGGCCTACAAACCCAATACAGCCTTTTACGAAAGTCGCGGTTTGGCGGGCTGGCAAAGCCTTGAACGAACAATTGCTTACCTGAACACAATCTCACCCAAGGTTTTTACGATTGCCGATGCCAAACGTGGCGATATTGGAAACACTTCCACCCAGTATGCAAAGGCATTTTTCGAGAAACTAGCTTTCGATGCAATAACAGTGACACCATATATGGGAAAAGACTCTGTTTCGCCTTTTCTTGAGTTCGAAGGAAAATGGAGTATTGTGCTTGCGCTCACTTCCAATACCGGTGCTTCCGATTTTCAATTGATCCAAAATAACGAGCCGAACGATCAATTGTATCAACGTGTTTTGGAAAAGTCGAAAAAATGGGGAACCGACGAAAATATGATGTTTGTTGTGGGAGCCACCAAAGCAGAAATGTTGGTTCAAGTTCGAAAACACATCCCCAATCATTTTATTCTGGTTCCGGGCGTTGGCGCTCAGGGTGGTAGTCTGGAAGAAGTGGCAAAATTTGGGATGAACAAAGAAATTGGTCTGTTGGTAAATTCTTCAAGAGCAATTCTTTACGCTTCTTCGGCCAAAGATTTTGCGGAAGCGGCACGTGCGGAAGCTCTGAAACTTCAACAACAGATGGCGAAATTGATGATTTGAATTTGCTCGAAAAATTATTTTACTTCAAATGCATCGTAGATAGCTTGATGAATTTTAGTTCGAATATTTAATTTGCTTAAAGTGTTATTTTCAGCACTTGGATACACTCTGTTCGATAAGAAAATATAAACCAATTGGGAATCGGGATCGGCCCAGGCATAAGTGCCGGTGAAACCCGAATGGCCATAACTTCGAACGGAAGCACTTTTGCAAACCGGCCCGTCAGCAGTATACATTGGATAAGGTTTGTCAAATCCAAAACCTCTTCGATTGCTTGTTTTGGTAGAATAAAATTGATAGTCGGTATATTTATGAATAAGCGTTGTGTCGAGCAATTGCTTGCCGGCATAATAGCCGTTTTGGATTAATAGTTGAAAAACGGCGGCCAAATCCTCGGCATTTGAAAACAATCCCGCATGACCACTCACTCCGCCCAACATAGCAGCACCCGGGTCGTGTACATCGCCCCGAACAACCTGTTTTCGAAAAATGGTGTCGTTTTCAGTTGGGGCAATTCGTTCTAAATCAAAATGTTGACGGGGTAAAAATGCAATATTTTGCAATCCCATTGGTTGGTAAAATGTCTTCTGAACATATTGATCCAACGACGAATTGCTTTGTTTTTCTATTATTTGGCAAAACCAATAAAAGCCCAAATCGCTGTATTTATACTCTTTCACTTTGCGTAGTTTCGACTTGGCAATGGTATCATACATTTTGAATGAATAATTCTTGTCGATGTACAAATTGTCGGCAATACGTACAGCATGTTTATCGTCTATACTATCCGAAAAAAAAAATGGATTCAGTTTGTTTTGTTTGTCCAACTCGATCAAATAAAATGGAATCCAAGTAGCCAATTGGGCTTGGTGTGTTAGAATTTCGGAAATTTTGAGTGTAGATTTATTGCTATTCTTCAGATAAGGCAAATAATAGGAAATCTCCGCATCAGTTCTAAACAGATTCTCGGCTTGTAGTTTCATCAAAGAGATTGTGGTGGCGGCCACTTTTGTAATACTGGCCAAATCGTAGATTGTCTCCTTGTCAATAGCCGTTTTTTTTTCATAGGTTTGATAACCAAATGATTTGGAGTAGATAATGCGTCCTTCTTTGGCAACAACTATTTGGCAACCGGGATAGGCTTGTTTTTCGATGCCCTCATTGGCCAACTTATCAATCAATTCCAATTTTTGGCTATTTA
>DMBV01000075.1 GCA_003445975.1 Bacteroidales bacterium | reverse complement strand
CAGCCAAACTAGCCAAAGTCCACTCGCCGCTTCCATCAAGAACCGACATATTTTTATTTCCGGTTGAAACGCTTGCTTTCCGATAAAAGCTTTTTTCAGCTCCCCAAAAAAGTGTTCCGCCAGGACTTGGGCCGTAAATGCAGTCAACACGGTTTCCCCACATATTTCCATCTTTCATCAAGGCGATCGGATCGTTGCCATTGAAAAAGGTTGCTGTTGTAACCGCATATGAAATGGCCACTGCATAAGTTGGAAGTACGGCTCCTGCATTTTTATAAACCAACGTTTGCCGTGGGGCAATGGTGCCGCTTAGAGGATCACCATCAGCATAAACATCGGCATCCAAAGGACTGTCTGTATTGNNTTACTGAAGAGGTTATAAACATTGTTGTTGCTCCATTTTCAGGGATACTCGTAAAACTGGGCACTGTTAAATCTTGCACACGTGTAGTAAAAGTAATTTCGGTGAATGGGTTTACAATTTCATTCACATCTTCCACAGCAGCGATCGATGCATAATACATTTGAACGTATTTTAAATCGGCATCAGGAGTTAAAGTGATCACCTTTTTGCTATCGTCGATTGTTGCTGTAAAAGCCACCGCTAAGCCTGAAGCAGCGGTTTCTTTGAGCGTAAGCAGACTAGCAACATTGGTGTTGGTAATTTCTGAATTGTCGAGATTGCGAACGGGATTGGTGAACACATATTTTACGGTTGTGTTTACTTCCACGTCCGTTTCTTCGTTTTTCGGAAAAGTGCTAAAAGCAGAAGACCAAGTGGCTTCGGTGGCGTTTCCCCAAAGGTATTCGGCCAATTCAGGGAAATCGATAAAAGGATTGCGATTAGTTTGAAAAGAAGTATAAATTATTTCGTTGCGATTGCGTTCCCAGTCATCGGCCGGATCGATGCGGTTCCATTCCAAAAGAGTTGACAAACGACCAAAAATGGGCTGTTTATCCAAAATACCGGGAATGGTTTCCGTTGGTTCCAAATCAAGTTCGCCATCTTTGCCTTCGTAGCGAGTAGCCATATAAAAAATCATACGGGCAACATCTCCTTTTACAGCATCGCGTGGCTCGAAAGTATATTCATTTTTATCGGTGTAAGAGCCGGTAAAAACGCCATTGTAATAAACTTCGATGCAGTCTTTGCAGTAATCGTAGGAGCGGTTGCTTCGAGTGGAGTTTACGCCGTCGTTTTCGGGACGTAGATTGTGAACATCGGTTCCTACACCGGGCGTATCTGTATTAAAATCGCCTCTTGATTGTGGCCAAACGTGTTCCCGCGTCCAACCTGTCCCGTCTCTGAACTCATTTCCTGCAACACCTGCAAGGATTGGTTGGCCGGAATACAACAAAATAACATTGGCCGAATTGTTTGGATCTTTGTCGGTTTGTTTTAAGATATCCCATACATCGGTCGAGCTTGATGTATATGGAAACATGGTGTGTCCCTTGATAATGTTGTTGAGCGCATCTTTCAATGCTGCACCTTTTAAGCCTTCTGCACTTTGATAATACGTTCCGTAAGTTTGTGCAAAGGATAAACTTGTCAGAACGACAAATAGGAATACCAGTAATTTTTTCATTTTCTAAAAAGTAATTTGACTTTACAAAAGTACTTAATTTTAGAATGGAATAGAAATAAAAAAAACCCTCGAATTTCGAAGGTTTTTTTTTATGAAAGGGATAGACTATTGAATTACAATCTTTTGTGTAAAAATAGTTTTGCCATCATCCACACGGACATAATACACGCCTTGCTTCATCGTGTTTAAATCCAAATCGGTAATTATTCCGCTCGCTTTGGTTGATAAAACGCACATTCCTACTGCGTTAAAAACTTCAATTTTTGTATCCGTTTTAAAGGCATTGCCTAGCTGCAAAGAAAACTTACCTGAACTTGGGTTTGGATAAATTTTGATTTCAGTTGAAAGGAGTTCTGCAACCCCCAAAGAACTAACAACAACATCGGCAACTGTACGTGGATAAATTTTGAAAGATGGAGTAGCAAACCCAATAATTCCAGTAATGTTTAACATATCACCAATAGTTGGAGTGTAAGCGAACATTTTATCGTCAACAATATAATCTGCTGTACCGTCATTTATGGTAAACTCTTTGGTAGTTGCATCGGCTTCCGTTTGCACAATAGCTCCTTTTAAGGTTATTAATGTAGATTCGTATGCTTCGGCTGCATCTAAAGCAGAAACAAGAACGGGATTTATGAAATTGTTTTGCGAATTGATTACGTAGCTACTTACATTTGCAAGCTCAGTTGCTCCCAAGTATTCATCAACGGTGGCAATCAAAGTTACATCATCGCCAACAGCCAGAACGGCTGCGGTGGTGGCATGGTAAACAAATACTCCTGCCCATTCGGGATAAACCGACAATTTTTCGCTGGCGGGCATTTGTAGCCAAAAATTACTTCCTCCAATAGCTGTAACCGTGCCCCTTGTTCTCACTTTTTGTCCTTTATAGTGCGAAATATCTCCGCCTTCTAGCGTCTTAGATTGAATATCATAAATTGTTGGAGTTGCAATAATTTCAAAAGTAGCACTTTCGTCAAACGCATTTAGATTCGCAACATTAGAAACCCGTATCTTATAAGCAATATGATATTCAGCATCCAAAGGAATGGTAAAGGGTTCGCTTCCGTCTGCCGCCGTGGATGCAAATAATTGCTCCCATCTACTTTCTTGTGGAATCCAAACCTCTATTTTTACGAAACTAACTCCGGCCGAAGTCCAATTAAAAGTAACGGCATCACCGGCAAAAAATGGAGCCGTTGCAATGGCTACATCATTCAGGTAGTTGCCAAAAACATCATTCAGGGAAGTGGATTCTGTAACCGTAGTTTTACGGTTGGGATCTCCTGTCCATTCGCCACCGTTCCAGCCGGCGTTTTTAAAGTATTTATATTGAATTTCACCAACCGGCGTATTTAAAGAAAGAACTTTCGTATAAATTTTATCACCATCCGTATCAGTCATCAAATAATTTGCATTGGTTCCAGGTTCAGCCCAGCCCACCATACTTCCTGTAAGATAAACAAGGTCAGTTCCTACAACAAAACCTGCAACGGCATTCATATCAACGTTAAAGGTAACAGAGGTAATGGCAGGAGCTGCGGGAGTCACATCGGCCCAAGTTGTTCCAATTCGAACTTCGTCCATTTCCATGTTTGGTGTTTCGGTACTACTATCTTGGCGGAGAAAAAATCTATCAATACCGGTTAAATCTGTCCCGCCAGTATTTGTTGCGGTTGCGTTAGGTGTTGGTACGCTTGAGCTTCCAAAAGTGGAAGAACTCGGGTTGATCCAAATATTTACAACATCATTCGCTGTCCCGGTTATAAATTCATAAGAAACAACAACAAATACCGTGCTGCCTAACGATTGTGTCCCGGTTACCCACGTCGGGGTTGAAGTGCGTGGATTAATACCAATTTTGTATCCGCTACCATCAAGACCTGTCCAAACTGTAGCGCCAAATGTAGTAGCGTTTTGTGCAAGTCCGGTAAAATAACCTCCGGCAGCATTCAGGGAGCCTAAGCTTGTAACGTTCATTAAAAAAGAACAGTAAAGCGTCCCGGTGGCTTGTGAAGTGATTAATTTAGAAGCATCAATTCCATCCGATCCAAATGTAATTTTTCTCCCCGAGGAAAAAGCTAAACTTGGAGACATTAAATTGCCGTCGATAACAATAATATCGTCTCCGGAATTTGCGGCTACCCAACCTGCTTGGGTTTGAAGAGGAGCCGCAACTGAATAGTCAAATCCTTCGTAATGAGGCAAAGTTACCTGTGCATTTAAACCCCCAACACCAAAAAGTGTAAAGAGAACGATTGACATAAATTTAAAGAGTAAAAATTTTTTCATAGTTNNGTAAAATTATTGAATAAGAGGTGTTGTTTTTGACCGAATCAAGAAAAACACCAAATGCACTTAGAGGAAATTTTCGATCCGTTTAAACATCTCGCGCGTTTTGTGAGCGCTGAAACAATAAACACTGGCCATATTAATGCAACTTATTTCATAAAAACGGATGGAATTGCGCCCGATTATGTTTTGCAGAAAATCAATTCGTTTGTTTTTAAAGATATTCCTTCGCTTATTCAAAACAAAGTGTTGCTAACGGAACAGTTGCGAACAAATACGAAAGAAAGTGAAAAGGCGAATGTCGTTCAGTTTGTGCGGGCTTTCACCGGGGATTATTATTTCAAAGAAAACGAAAATGCATACTGGAATTTAATGATTTTCATTTCAAGGAGTCGTGTATATTTGAAAACTCCCAATTTAGGAATAGCCAAGAGGCCGGTCGTTTGTTTGGCCGTTTTTTTTATTTGTTGAGCGATTTTGATNNTTGGTAAGAACTATTTGTTCTTCCACCGAAGAGGATGAGACCAATCCGGTTCTCGTGCATTTTCTTCCGGAAAATTTCAGGGCTTCTTCGCGTGGTTTTCTTGGCGAATGCAAATCAATTTTAACCGAAACCTCTAATCTTGTAGTGGACACGAAGTACATGGTTTATATTATGGGTCTTCGCTTTTTGACCGATTATCTAAATCGGGATATTTATTTTAAAACAGCATATCCAACCCATAATTTAGTGCGGGCCAAAAATCAATTTACGCTTTTAGTGAGCATGGAAAATCAAACTGAAACCATGCATAAAATAATTTCTGAAGAACTGATCAATTAACTGATTCCCATCTTATTCATCAAGAAAGTAGCGTT
>DMBV01000160.1 GCA_003445975.1 Bacteroidales bacterium | reverse complement strand
AGATAAAATTTTAATGAGCACTTCGGCACCGGTGGTGTCAGGCAATAAATAATCCAGTGTAATGGCATCGGGCGATTCGTTCAGGCGTTTTAAAAAACTCTCCCCATCGTAAAACATTTCAACTTCAAAATCGGGGTTCATCTCCAATTCATAAGCCATCCGTCGTGCCAAAATTCGATCGTCTTCAACAACAAATATCTTAAAACTACTCATGGAACTTTGTTTAATTTCAGTATGCGAGAATTCTATTTTTATCTGCTTATATTTCTCTATTTCAATAATTTACGCTCTAATAATTGCTTATTTGTATTTCAACTTGCTTTTTTCTCATTATTAGACTCTTACGCAAATTGAGAATAAAAGTTTTGTTTTAAAGAAATTACTTCCATCAGCATTCCAATTTGTTAAGCCGGAAAGAATTCACTTGTACTTATTTATGTATTTTTACAGAAATATTTGAATATGCCCCTTTTTGAAAATAGTTCAGCCCGAAAACAGTTGCTGATTTTGCTTGTATTGCTCTTTGGCTCTAGCCTCATTTTTACTCCTTTTGGCATTTTGACGGCCATTCCTTTTGTAGATGGAAATATCTTTGATGCTTTTGAAAGAATGAATCTAGGGGAAACATCCCAAGATATTGCCTTAATGAAATATTTTCAAATGATCAGCCAGATTGGTTTGTTTATCATTCCAAGCTTCTTTTTCGCTTATCTGGTTTCTCCAAAAATGTTTTCTTTTTTAGGGATCGAAAAACGGCCATCATTAAATTTAATTTTTTTAGCCATTCTTATTGGATTGGTGAGCGCTCCTTTTATCAACTGGGTTTTGCAGATGAATTCTGAAATACATTTGCCGGCCGGATTGCAAAAAGCAGAGCTGTGGATGCGCCAACTGGAAGAAGAAGCACTTCGCTTGACTGAATTGTTTTTGAGCGACAATCGCTTTTCAGGACTTATTGTAAACCTTCTAATCATGGCGCTTATAGCGGGCTTTGGCGAGGAGTTGCTGTTGAGAGGCGTTCTCCAACCGCTATTGATTCGCTGGACAAAAAAACCGCATCTAGCCATCTGGCTTGCCGCAGCAACCTTTAGTTTCCTTCATTTCCAATTTTTCGGATTCGTGCCGCGCTTACTCTTAGGGGCATTGTTCGGTTATTACTTTTATTGGACAAAAAACCTTTGGATTCCAATCGTAGCCCATATTATAAACAATGCCCTCATTGTCAGCATTACTTTTGCATCAAATAGAGAATCCATTGAATCCAATTACCTCGAAAAAACACTGAACCAAACGCCGTCCTCCATCACGCTTCTACTTAGTCTGGTCTTGACTTTGGGCGGACTCCTGCTCTTTTACGCAGAAACACGTCGAAAGAAAAATTCGCAAACCAATCCTGACCTGCCGACTTATCTCTAATCTAGAACGAGTTACATTTTCTTAAAACTTGTTTGCCATCAAACACACAAACTCCATCCCAATTCGTATTGCTATTTTAAATTTTCAGAAAACACCTAGGATTACCTGCTCAAATGAAAAATCTATTCGGCAAGTAAATAGGGAGGACGGACTGTTCAAAGATTTTAGGAAAAATTTTAATATAAAACTTCTCTAATAGAAAAAACTTCTACCTTTACATCCGTTTTAAACAGACTAGGAACGACTATTTTGATGAAAAATATAAGGAATTTATTAGCTTATAATCTACTATTAATTAAGCCCGTAACACCCTCCTTTTGGTTAATAAACTACAAACACTCATCCTTATCCACGCTTATTTGCGAACTTGGAATTTTCAAAAATAAAAAAATCGACTACCTAGGAAACGACACTTCGGTTGGGTTAAGTTATTTTTCATCACTTAGTCCAAAAATGCTCGCGCTGCACTTTTCTCCAGCCTCTTTTTTTCAAGAATTAATTAACGATAATATAAATCAAACAAATTTTGATCGATATGGGAAATGAAGCAATCATTATGCTGTTCCTTACCGGACTTGTCTTAGTTGGCGGAGGTATTGGCGCCGCCATGGTCTTAGGTCCCAAACGATGGAATAAAGTAAAAGAAGAACCCTACGAATGTGGGATAGAAACTACGGGACCTTCTTGGCTACAGTTTAGAGTGGGCTATTATCTATTTGCAATTTTATTTTTGATATTCGATGTCGAAACCGTGTTTATTGTTCCGGTAGCAACGTCTATCAAGGAATTGGGTGTAGCTGCTTTTATCGAAGTGGTTATTTTCTTTGTTATTCTAGGATTAGGATTATTATACGCATGGAAGAAAGGAGCTTTAAAATGGGAGTAATTAAACCTGAAGAATTAACGCTTGACAATTTCCCTGGACAGATCATTCCGGGTGGTAACGGTGGAAATATTGTTGTTACTTCTTACGACAAACTTTTAAATTGGTCACGATCCAATTCGCTATGGCCTCTTACTTTTGGTACATCTTGCTGTGCCATTGAAATGATGCAGGCAGGAGCTTCTCGTCACGATTGGTCAAGATTTGGATTTGAAGTGGCCCGAGCCACTCCTCGTCAAGCCGACCTCATTGTAATTGCAGGAACTATCGTAAACAAAATGGCGCCAGTTCTTAAGCGACTGTACGATCAAATGCCTGAACCAAAATACGTTATTGCCATGGGCGCATGTGCTATTTCAGGAGGTCCGTTCTTTTACAATTCCTATTCAGTAGTAAAAGGAGCCGACCATATTATTCCTGTCGATGTATATGTTCCGGGCTGCCCACCTCGCCCCGAAGCATTGCTAGAAGGACTCTTGAAACTTCAAGAGAAAATTAGAAAAAACGAAGTAGCCGACAAAACAATTTCTACTGATCAATTTGACGAAGGATTTTAAATGATGGAAAACGAAAAAATACAACAATTCATTTCGAATTGGGAACCAGAAGCAAGTTCCGCTCTTGGCGCACAATTTCTTGAGATAAACGTTCCCGCAGCTAAATTTAGAAACCTAGCGGAAAAATTGCGTTTCGACGAGCAAATGCTTTTCGATTATTTATTCAATATGACTTGTGTAGATTGGAACGACCACTTTATTACCGTGTATCATCTCCATTCTACAAAACACAATCATTCACTTGTACTGAAAGCAGTAATTGCGAACCACGACAATCCTGAAGTGGATACAATATGCGATATATGGAAAACAGCCGAGCTTCTTGAACGAGAAGTTTATGATCTGTTTGGAGTTAGGTTTAATAATCATCCCGACCTGCGTCGGTTGTTACTTGCCGACGATTGGGTAGGTTTTCCGCTACGCAAGGATTATAAAGATGAAGTAAATATGGTGATACGATAATGCAAGCAGAATTAATCAGCAAAGACGGAACGCAAGAATATTTTGTGAATATGGGGCCTCAACACCCTTCTACTCACGGTGTTTTGCGTTTGGTTCTCACTTTGGATGGAGAAATCATCCAACGCGTAGAGCCTCATATTGGTTATGTTCACCGCTCTATCGAAAAAATGGCGGAGTTCGATACCTACAAACAAATTATCCACCTCACAGACCGCATGGATTATTTGTCGGCTCATATGAACAACGAAGCCGTGGCTTTATTGGTCGAAAATGCCCTACAAATAGAAGTCTCTGATCGGGTGAAAGTGATTAGAACAATTATGAGTGAATTGACACGTTTGGCCTCACACCAACTTTGGTGGGGAGTAATGGGCATGGACATGGGAGCAATCACCACATTTTTGTACGCTTTTCGCGATCGCGAAATGATAAACGACATCATGGAAGAAACAACAGGAGCACGTTTAACCATGAATTACAATACTCCAGGAGGTGTGATGTTCGATTTGCATCCCAGCTTCCAAAAACAAGTGAAGGAGTTTATCAAAATATTTAAAACCAAATTGCCCGAATACGATGAGTTGTTGTCGGGCAATATTATTTTTACCGAACGCACCAAAGGAATTGGGAAATTAAGTCTTGCCGATGCCATCTCTTTTGGCGTTACAGGACCTAGCGGACGCGCATCCGGTTTTGCATGCGATGTTCGCAAAACAAATCCTTATAGTGCCTACGATCGGGTAAATTTCAACGAAATACTTCTGGTTGAAGGAGATGCTTATGCCCGCTACAAAGCAAGAATATTCGAAATGTGGGAATCCATTTCCATCATTGACCAATTGATTGACAACATTCCGGAAGGGGCAATAATGGCGCCCATGAAAGCGATTGTAAAGTTACCAAAAGGAGAATTCTACCAAAGAGTAGAAACTGCACGCGGCGAATTGGGCGTATTTGTGGTTTCAGATGGAAACAAAACACCTTATCGTGTTAAATTCCGCTCACCCGGATTTTCCAATCTTTCTGTTCTCGATCATATTTCCAGAGGACATAAAATTGCAGACCTTGTGGCTATAATGTCAACCTTAGACTTAGTAATTCCAGATATTGACAGATAATGAACGCTATTTACGATTTTTCTATATTAACAGGTGGAATACACGAGTGGCTTAGCGGCTTGATGTCGCCCACCGCTGTGATGATTACCGAAATGGTTATTATCGGTACTTTGCTGATTGTGTTTGTAGCTTTAATGGGCTTAGTTCTTGTTCTTGCAGAACGAAAAGTGGCTGCTTTTTTTCAGCTGCGCTTGGGGCCAAACAGAGTGGGTCCTTGGGGATCACTGCAAACTTTGGCCGATTTCCTAAAACTACTTACCAAAGAGCTGATAACAACCAAGAGTGCCGACAAGTTTTTGTACAATCTGGCACCTTTTATTGTCATGCTCACTCCTTTTCTGGCGCTGGGAGTTATTCCCTTTGCTCCGGGATTGCAAATAATGGACATGAATATTGGTGTATTCTTTATAACGGCCGTTTCTTCGATGGGCGTTTTGGGAATCTTAATAGGCGGCTGGGCTTCAAATAATAAATACTCCTTGATTGGAGGAATGCGCAGTGCAGCCATGGTGGTATCCTACGAACTTTCGGTCACCTTGGCCATCATGACCATGGTAATTATGACTGAAAGCCTCAGTTTATCAGAGATTGTTGCAAGCCAAAGCGATGGATGGTGGATCATTAAAGGTCATATTCCTGCATTGATTGCTTTTTTGCTTTATCTAACGGCCTCAACGGCCGAAACAAATCGAGGGCCATTCGACTTGGCGGAAGCCGAATCGGAATTGACCGCCGGATTCCATACAGAATATGGAGGAATTAAGTTCGCCTTTTTCTTCCTTTCTGAATTTGTAAATATGCTCGTAGTCGCTTCGATTGCTACAATTTTATTTTTCGGAGGCTGGATGCCTTTCCATTTACCTTTTGAATGGGCCGTAGGATTCAATCATATTATGGATTTTATTCCGGGTATTGTTTGGGGATTTGGAAAAGTTACTTTTGTTATCTTTTTAATGATGTGGTTTCGCTGGACATTTCCACGATTACGCATCGACCAGATTTTAAATTTGGAATGGAAATACTTACTTCCGATGAATTTGGTTAATTTTCTTCTCATGGCACTAATTGCTCTAAGCGGCTTTTATCTCTAATTTTACATTCGATGAGCACTATAATAGCATATTTTAAAGGAATCGGCCAAGGGCTGAATACTTTATGGACAGGAATGAAAGTTACAGGATATTACTTTTTTCACGCACGTAAGGAAATCATTACGATGCAATACCCCGACAATAGAGATACATTAAAAATACCCGAACGTTTTAGAGGTCGTGTAGTCATGCTTCACGATCAGAACAACGAACATGCTTGCAATGGCTGTACCATGTGTGAAATGGCCTGCCCCAATGGCTCTATTAAAATAATCACTGATAAAATTCTCAATCCCGAAACAGGAAAAGTAGTAAGAATTATCGACAAGCACATCTATCATTTTTCGATGTGTACACTTTGTAATTTGTGTGTACAAGCATGCCCATCCAATGCGCTTGCTATGGACAACTCTTACGAAAATTCTGTTTACGACAGATCTGAGTTAACTTTTGTATTAAACCAACCCGGATCCAAAATCCGCGATAATGTAAAAGACTAATGGAACAATACGTATTTTATATTTTAGCCGCTATCATTTTGGTGTTTTCGTTTCTGACGGTTACATCCAGAATGATTCTTAGAGCTGCCGTTTATTTGCTGTTTGTGCTAATAGCTACTTCTGGTATCTATTTTATGCTAAACTACAACTTTCTAGCAGCAGTTCAATTAACGGTTTATGCCGGCGGAATTGCAGTATTAATTGTGTTTTCCGTTTTGCTGACCAGTCAACTAAACGAAAAAATGGAACAAGTATCGCTCACAAAAGCACTTGCCGGCGGTTTGATCGCTTTTGCCGGCGCTTTACTGACAATACTTACCATTGTTCAATACAATTTCAGGCCGAACGGTTTGCCCGAGCTTGAGCCAAGTCCAAGAGAGATTGGTCATGCTATGTTGAATTATGGTGATAACGGATATGTTTTGCCTTTCGAGGTGATTTCCGTTTTATTGCTTGCGGCCATGGTTGGCGCCATCATTATTGCCAAACGTCCAGCAAAATTACTCAACGAAGACCGAACAATTATTGACACTTCTTATCCTTCCGACAAAAATGCTTACACGAGTAGAACAAAAGCGGAAATTGATTCATTACTAAAATAATTATACTGTTATGATAGATGGAATTGGTTTACAGGAAATCTTAATTGTTTCGACAATCATGTTTTTCCTTGGAATTTATGGTTTTTTCACCAGAAAAAACTTAATCACTATCCTCATGTCGATAGAGCTCATTTTGAATTCGGTGAACATTAATTTTGTTGCCTTCAACAAATACCTCTATCCAAATCTGATGCAAGGGCATTTCTTTAGCTTATTTGTGATAGCAATTGCAGCCGCTGAAGCCGCCGTAGCAATTGCCATTATCATCGATTTGTTCAGAAATATTAAGACTATTGATGTCGAAAAAGTAAGTTCAATGAAAAACTAAGATGACTATGGATTTTCAATACACAATTTTAATTCCGATACTTTTGTTCTTTTCCTTCGTTTACAATATTTTGTGGGGAAGAACAAGATCACCGAAGATTGCAGGTTTAATTAGTACAACGACTATTTTAATTGCAGCAGTCTTATCTTATTATACTGCTTATCAGTATTTTTTCAATGTGGGCTTAGTAAACGGAAGTTACGAAAAAATCATTGCATTTAAAATGGTTTGGCTGCACTTTTCCGACACCTTAGTAGTAGATATGGGCATTCTTTTAGATCCTATTTCTATCATGATGTTGGTAGTAGTTACCACCATTTCGAGCATGGTTCACATTTACAGTTTTGGGTATATGCACGGCGACGATGGATTTGCACGTTTTTATGCTTTTCTTTCACTGTTTAGCTTTTCGATGTTGGGCTTGGTAGTGTCCTCCAACATTTTCCAGATGTATATTTTTTGGGAATTGGTTGGTGTTTCGTCCTTTTTGCTCATCGGATATTATTACCAGAAACCTTCAGCGGTAGCAGCGGCCAAAAAAGCATTTATCGTTACGCGCTTTGCTGACTTGGGATTTTTAGTAGGAATTTTGCTTATTTCATACGTCACCGGAAGCTTAGATTTTGCTGTTTTAACCGATCCGAACGGGCCCGTAATGCTACAAGGAGCTTCTTTGGGATTCATGGGTTTGTCAGTGATGACTTGGGCGCTTATCTTAATATTTATTGGTGGCGCCGGTAAATCTGCTATGTTTCCTTTTCATATTTGGTTGCCAGATGCAATGGAAGGACCAACTCCTGTTTCCGCACTTATCCATGCTGCCACAATGGTTGTAGCAGGTGTTTATTTGGTTGCACGATTATTTCCCTTGTTTCACATTGCCGCTCCCAATGCTCAATATGTTGTTTTAGCAGTTGGTGGTTTCACTTCGCTGTTTGCGGCAGTAATTGCTATCACGCAAATTGATATAAAACGAGTTTTAGCCTTCTCCACTTTATCACAACTGGGATATATGATGGCGGCTCTTGGCGCATCCGGTTATGGAGCAGAAGAGGGAATTGGCTACACAGCCTCCATGTGGCACTTATTTACACATGCCATGTTCAAAGCCTTGTTGTTTTTGGGTGCCGGATCCATCATTCATGCGGTTCATTCGAACAATATGACCGACATGGGCGGCTTGCGAAAATATATGCCCATCACGCATATTACTTTCTTGATAGGAACACTCGCCATTGCAGGAATACCGCCATTTGCAGGCTTTTTCTCCAAAGACGAAATATTGGTTGCTTTGCACCAAAGCAGTCATTTCTGGTATTGGGTCGAAGTAATTACTGCCGGACTCACTGCTTTCTATATGTTCCGCTTGTATTTCAACGTGTTTTGGGGCGAAAATCGTCATTATCATCACAAACCACATGAATCTAGTTTAAGCATGACATTCCCATTGATGTTCTTGGCATTTATGGCCATCGTTTCGGGAGGATTTTTTATGTTCGACTTTGGCGCTTTTATTAGTTCCAATTTAGTTCCATACGACATTCATATTCATTGGGATATTGCCGGTCTTTCAATTTTTGTTGCACTAATTGGAATTTCATTGGCGGCGATGCTCTATTTAAAACCGAGTGGCATTTCCACAAAAATGGCAACGGCATTGGGTCCGGTATATAAAGCGACTTACAATAAATTTTATTTCGACGAAATTTATTTGTTTGTAACTCATAAAATCATTTTTAACCTGATTGCCCGGCCCTCTGCTTGGTTCGATCGTCATGTAGTAGATGGGTTTATGAATATGCTTGCTTGGATAACCAATTTTGTTTCCGGATCTATTAAAGGCTTACAGAGTGGGCAACTACAACATTATGCCATGAGCTTCGTCTCCGGCGCAGTGGCTTTGGCCTTGTTTTTCCTTTATTTTATGACTCGATAATCAACAGTAAGATGGATATTTTATCATTATTAATCGTTGTTCCAGTTCTGACTATTCTTGCTATTGCATTTACAAAGAACTATAAACAAGTTCGGGTAATTGCTGCCATTGGAACAGGAATACAATTATTTCAAAGTTTTAATCTTGTTTGGCAATATTTACAAGAAAGAGCGGCCGGAAATACTGCAATCATGGTATTTACGAAAAGCTACATTTGGTTTGAGAAGTTTAATATCAAATACGATATTGGTGTAGATGGTATTTCGGTAGCTCTGATTGCGCTTACAGGAATAATTGTTACCGCCGGCGTTTATGCATCGTGGGGTGTAAAAGAGCAAGCGAAGGAATTTTTTATTTGGCTTCTGCTGCTTGCCACAGGTGTATTTGGATTCTTTATCGCCATCGACTTATTTACGATGTTTGTATTCTACGAAATAGCCGTAATCCCCATGTACCTCCTTATTGGTGTTTGGGGTTCGGGCAAGAAAGAATACTCGGCCATGAAATTGACCTTAATGCTGATGGGCGCCTCGGCCATATTGCTGGTAGCCATTATTGGCTTATACATCTATTCCAATCCGCAAGGCGGTCCATTGACCTGGAATATATTGGAATTGGCCAACGTTACCATGCCGATAGAAATGCAGCGTATATTTTTCCCCATGGCATTTGTTGGATTTGGAGCTTTAGGAGCCTTGTTTCCATTTCATACTTGGTCGCCCGATGGACACGCGTCTGCACCAACAGCTGTTTCGATGTTACACGCTGGCGTTCTGATGAAATTAGGAGGTTATGGCGCTTTGCGTATTGCCGTTGGGTTGATGCCTGAAGCAGCCCAAGAACAAGCTTGGTTTTTTATGATACTAACGGCCTTTGGAGCTGTTTATGGAGCATTTGGCGCCATTATGCAAACAGATCTAAAATACATCAATGCTTATTCCTCCGTCAGTCACTTGGCAATGATATTGTTTGCGATTTTGATGTTCAACGCCACTGCCATGAACGGAGCTGTTTTGCAAATGATTTCACATGGATTTATTACAGCCCTTTTCTTCTCCTTGATAGGAATGATTTACGGAAGAACACATACGCGCGATATTTATAAAATGGGCGGATTGATGAAGGTGATGCCAATTTTGGCCGGAACCTATATGGTTGCCAGTTTTGCTTCCTTGGGCTTGCCCGGATTTAGCGCATTTGTTGCCGAAATGACCATTTTTGTCGGCGCATTTCAACATCCTGATTTGTTCCATAGAGTTGCCACCATCTTGGTCGCTTCCTCCATTGTGGTTACAGCCGTTTATATTCTTCGTGCTGCCGGCATTTTGCTTATGGGGCCTATTAAAAACGACGAATTTAAAAGTCTTGGCGATGCACTCTGGTACGAAAAAGTAACTCTAATCGTCCTGATTGGTTCTATTACCGTGATGGGGATGGCTCCACTTTGGTTGTCGGATATGATCATGAAAAGTTTAACCCCCATGCTGCAAGGATTTGTAACACTTTAAATTGAAGATGCCATTATGAATTTGAATAGTTTTTTATTGATGCGCCACGAGTTAATTTTAATAGCTGTGGTATTGCTATACCTAGCATCCGAAATTATTGGAGGAGGCAAAAACAAGCGTTTTTCGCTCAATTTTGCCGTGGTATTATTTCTGGCGGTTACAATCATTGGATTTCTGCCCATATCAACTGGAACCATGTTTGGAGGAATGTATCAAACCTCTCCAGCAATTATCCTCATGAAAAATATCTTGAATGCAGGAGCATTTATCGTATTCCTGCAAGTAGTTAGCTGGTTGAAAAAAGAGGAAAATGACAATAGAATAATGGAGTTTTTTATTCTGATTGTTTCCACTCTTATCGGAATGAACTATATGATTTCAGCCGGTGATTTCCTGATGTTTTATTTGGGACTTGAGTTGGCTACAATTCCTATGGCGGCATTGGCGGCCTATCAGGTTTACAATCTAAAATCGGCCGAGGCGGGTATTAAATTATTACTCCTGGCAGCTCTTTCTTCGGGTATTATGCTCTTTGGTATTTCGATGCTTTATGGAGCTTCAGAATCGCTTTATTTTACAGATTTAATCCGTACTATGGAGATGAATTCCATGACCGTATTAGCACTTGTTTTTATCTTTTCCGGCTTGGCATTTAAAATATCAATCGTTCCTTTCCATTTTTGGACGGCCGACGTTTATGAGGGAGCTCCTATGAGTGTTACTTCTTATATGTCGGTTATCTCAAAAGCATCTGCGGCTTTTGTATTAATGTCGCTCTTATTCACTGTTTTTGCTCAATTAAAAGAAATCTGGACTCCAATTTTATACATCACCTCGGTTCTTACCATGACTCTGGGAAATTTATTCGCTATTCGCCAAAGAAATATCAAAAGATTTATGGCTTTTTCTTCCATCGCTCAAGCGGGTTTCATTTTCTTAGGAATCATCTCCGGCACGCAAATGGGAATGAGTACAGTCATTTATTTCTTGGCCATCTACATTTTCTCCAATTTAGCGGTATTCGGAGTTGCTGGAGCTATTTACAACCAAACTGGTAAAGAATTGATTGATGACTATGCCGGTTTATATAAAACAAATCCGGCATTAACATTGGTAATGACTTTTGGTCTCTTTTCTTTAGCTGGGATTCCACCCATCGCCGGTTTTTTCGGTAAGTTTTTCTTGTTTACAGCGGCAATGGAGAGTGGTTTTTTGTGGCTTACGGTGATTGCGGTATTAAACACGATCATATCGTTGTATTATTACCTGCTCATTGTGAAAGCCATGTATATCACTCCAAACGAAAGCCCAATCGCTTTTTTTCGATCTGATTTTTATATGAAGATGGGATTAATTTTAGCCACAATTGGTATTCTTGTGATCGGATTTATTGGAGGAATACACCATTATATTTATAATTTGAGTTTTGGAATTTTATAAAAATTGAGGACTATGTCATTATACAAAGCGAATCATGAAGTAAAAGAAATTGGCGGAGTACGTTGTTCAGTTGTAGAATCGGGTATTGATAAATCAAGACTAGATTTTTTAATAAAACTGCTTGCTTTTAATAAATTGGAAGTACGCTTTGAAGAGATTGCTCCAAAAACAGAGGAAGAAAACGCAACCTACATCCTTGGAGTTGCCGACCTACTATTTAACCCCACATTAGCGGTATATCGTCGTCAACTTCGCACACCGGATATGCACAAAGTAACGGCAGATTATTGGGACCAAAAAACGCTGAAAACAGAGCCAAATTATTGGGATTTAAGCAAAAAATAAACACATTTATTGCGCTCTAAAAGATTGTAAACGGATGCTTT
>DMBV01000081.1 GCA_003445975.1 Bacteroidales bacterium | reverse complement strand
ATTGGAAGTAAAACACAATTCCACACGTAAAAAAACGCAAGTTTCGCAGACCTACTATTCAACAACAAAAACATTCAAAAATGATAGCTCTAATTGTTGCAATTGCCGAAAATGGCGCCATCGGAAAAAACAATACGCTCATCTGGCATTTGTCCGACGATTTGAAACGGTTTAAAAAACTCACCACCGGCCATACTATTATTATGGGCCGAAAAACCTTCGAATCGCTTCCCAATGGAGCTTTGCCCAATCGATCGAATGTAGTGCTCACACACAACAAAAATTTGAATTTCCCTGAATGCAAAATGTACAATTCAGTCGCCGAAATTGTAACTGATTTTAAAGAGGGCGAAGAAGAAAATTTTGTGATTGGCGGCGGCCATTTGTACCGTGCACTGCTTCCTTTTGCCGAAAAAATCTATCTAACGCGCGTTCACCATTCGTTCGAAGCCGATGTGTATTTCCCTGAAATGGATTTCAAACAATGGAAAATAGAAAGCGAAGAAAAGCATCCTTGCTCCGAAAAAAACGAATTTGCGTTTTCATTTATCAATTTGGTGAGAATAAAATAAAAACCACCACAGTTCAGGGCAATGGATCTGGTTCGGCGAGCTTTCGCTCGTAGGTAAAACCCGCACAAGATCAAAAAGATAAAACAATCGAAAAACATGGAAAAACACATCCTCTCAAAATCTACCTTTATCAAAGGCCATCAATGTTTGAAAGCACTTTATCTTCACAAAAAACGTCCCTTTTTACGCGACAAACTCAGCGCCGAACAACTCGCGAAGTTTAAACGCGGTCACGAAGTGGGCGAACTAGCACAACAACTTTTTCCCGGAGGAATAGATGTTTCGCCTCAATCGCCTTCCCAATATCAAAAATCGGTCTTGCGCACACAAGAACTGATTGATGCAGGACAAAAAGTGATTTACGAAGCCACTTTCCAATTCAACAAAGTGCTGGTGATGCTTGATATATTGGTAAAAACCGAAAACGGATGGCAAGCCTACGAAGTCAAATCTTCGCGCAGTCTGTCGCAAACCTATTTTACCGATGCGGCTCTTCAATATTATGTGATTCGCAACAGCGGATTAAATTTAGCTTCTTTTTCTTTGGTCTATGTGAACGAAAACTATGTTTTGGACCAAGAAGGCGCGCTGAACGCAAATCACTATTTTATCATCCAAGAAGTGAGCGAACAAATCCGCTCGATGCAAACAGAAATTGCTCAGGAAATAGAATTCGAATTGCAGGTTTTAGCTTCCGATCATTCACCAAAAATAGAAATTGGCGCACATTGTTTTTCGCCTTATCCCTGCGATTTTCAAGGCTTTTGCTGGAAAGGAACCCGGAACGATTTGTCTAAAATCCCTGCTTTTACCGAATCCGAAAGAAAGGAAATGCTCGTTCAGGGAGTTTTTCGAATGGAAGATTTGATGCGGAGAGAAGGGCTAAATCCTTTGGCTAAAAAGCAATTGGATTGTTTGTTGAACAACACGCCTTTTGTGAATTTAGAAACGAAAACTTTTTGCTCCACTTTGCCCATCAACACTTTGTATTTTTCTTTTGTTTTGCGACAAGCCGCTATTCCCGAATGCAAAGGATTTTCGCCCTATCAAAATCAAATTATTGCCTATTCTTTTTTAAGCGAGCAAAAAAACGAAGCCCATTTGTTTTCGGGCCGATGTGGCGATTACAAGGCTTTTGTCGAAAAACTGATAAGCCCTCTTCGCTTCGCTTCGCAAATAGTTGTTTTCGATCTGATCGATCTGCAAATTACGCTTTCTCAAGTCGCACAACTTTTCCCTGAGCTCACCTCCGAATTGGAAAAAATCATGGAGAAAGCGAGTGGGATAAAACAAAGAATTCAGCAAGGCGAGTTTTATTTTCCGGGCTTTACGTTCGATTTAGAGTTGCAAGATGTTGCCCGCCACGTATCGAAAACAAGTGTTTTTTCGAAACAAGCCGTCTATTCCGATGTGTTGGCTGTTAAATTGTTCGAAGCGATAACGAAAAACAATGCTCCTCTTTCCATCGATTCCGATGAAGTCGAAAGTTTAATGGATTATTCCCAAAGCAAAGCGGATAAAACCCGACAAATCTGCGAGGCGCTTTCCGCAAGCTGAGCTCGGCGAAAGGAATTTGAGTTCGGCGAAATGGATTCGGCTCAATAGATTCGCTCTTTGCAAAATATATTCATTCCAGCGTGCTTTTGCTCGCTGCCCAGCAAAACTTCTATCAATTCCAGCGCGCTTCAGCTCGCTGCTCAGCAAAACCTCTATCAATTACAGCGAGCTTCAGCTCGCTGCTATAAGACCATCCACGAATCGGGATTTAGCCCAACCCTTTTATATCGAATATTTTGGCAAATTGCTGATATTCAAATTCAAAATCTTTTTTCGCATGATGAGTTTCCTGATTCTTAATATAATTCCTTGTTCTTGCTAATACAGACTCGCTCACCGACAGCGGAAAATAATCATCTTGCCATTCGAATCTGCCATGGCTAAAGATGTTTTTGTTTGCCCAAAAAGAAGATTCTCCTTTGAGCAACATCACAATTTTATCAATTGTTTGGCCGCTTCCCA